>NZ_QUEB01000010.1:0-143953 GCF_003477845.1 Clostridium sp. AF34-13 | reverse complement strand
CTTTTGTCTATTTTATACAAAGAGATTTTTTTGATGATAAATCTTGTTCTTTTTATTATTGATTATCTTCTCATTTTCAATTTGAAAAGCATACGATAAGAGGACTGGAAAAGATGAAGATATTTATGACCGTAACATTTATAATACAACTTACATTAGCAAAAGCAAAAATAGAGTCAGGGATAACCAATGGACTTGCAAGATACACTGCATAATGTGAAAATAACATATATAAACAGCAGCCACAGCGAAAATAATTCACAATAAAAAAGGCTTGCAGACTTTGTATCTGCAAACCTTTTTATTTTTATTTATATTTTCCTGCAATATCAATTCTGGTAAGTGCCTTTTTAAGTGCAAGCTCCGCACGAAGCATATCTACGGCAGGTTCGCCGCTCTTAAGCCTGCGCTCTGCTCTTGTCTTTGCTTCATTTGCCCTGTTTACATCTATCTCGTCAGGCCACTCGCAGGATTCGGCAAGGATCGTTACCTTGTCTTTTGTGATTTTTACAAATCCGTCATGAAGTGCCGCTTCTTTGTCACCGTCTGACTTCTTTATGCGAAGCACACCCGGTTCAAGAATAGCCGTAAGCGGAATGTGTCCGGCGAGTACACCGATTTCACCCTCCGTTGTCTTCATTTCCACCATATCGATGTCTCCGTCAAAGAAAACTCTGGTAGGTGATATAATCTGAAGATTAAACTTCTTTTCAGCCATAATACACCTCCCGAACTATTTAGAATTCATTCTCTCAACAACTTCATCTATAGTTCCTGCATTGAGGAAAAGATTTTCAGGTATATCATCATGTTTTCCTTCAAGGATTTCCTGAAATCCTCTTATAGTTTCTGCTACAGGTACATATTTACCGGGAAGTCCGGTAAACTGCTCTGCTACATGGAATGGCTGAGAAAGGAATCTCTGAATCTTTCTTGCTCTGTTTACGACAATCTTGTCGTCCTCTGAAAGTTCGTCCATACCTAGGATTGCAATAATATCTTGTAATTCTTTGTATTTCTGTAATATTTCCTGTACTCCACGGGCAACTTTGTAATGCTCCTCACCGACAATATGCGGATCAAGTATGCGCGATGTTGATTCAAGCGGATCTACCGCAGGGTAAATTCCAAGCTCAACGATTGAACGCGAAAGTACCGTTGTGGCATCAAGATGTGTGAATGTGTTTGCCGGAGCCGGATCAGTAAGGTCATCGGCAGGTACATATACCGCCTGAACTGATGTGATGGAACCTTTCTTTGTAGATGTGATACGCTCCTGCAAAGCACCCATCTCCGTCTGAAGTGTAGGCTGATAACCTACGGCACTAGGCATACGGCCGAGAAGTGCTGAAACTTCTGAACCAGCCTGTGTGAAACGGAAAATGTTGTCGATAAACAAAAGTACATCTTTTCCCGATCTGTCTCGGAAATTTTCTGCCATCGTAAGTCCCGTAAGAGCAACTCTCATACGCGCTCCAGGTGGCTCGTTCATCTGACCGAATACCATTGTTGTCTTGTCGATAACCCCTGACTCGATCATTTCGTAATAGAGATCATTTCCCTCTCTTGTACGCTCTCCTACACCGGTGAATACTGAATATCCACCATGCTCCTGAGCGATATTTGTGATAAGCTCCTGTATAAGTACAGTCTTACCAACTCCTGCACCACCGAAAAGACCGATTTTTCCACCTTTCTGATATGGGCAGAGAAGGTCAACGACTTTGATTCCTGTCTCAAGGATTTCTGTCTGTGTTGACTGCTCCTCAAAAGCAGGTGCTTTTCTGTGAATAGGGTCATATTCAACACCTTCCGGTGTCGGTTTTTCATCTATAGGATTGCCAAGTACATTGAACATTCGTCCAAGTGTCTTTTCACCGACCGGAACTGATATAGGACCACCGGTAGCAATAGCTTCCATTCCTCGTACCAGTCCGTCTGTCGGACCCATGGCAATACAGCGAACAGTATCATCACCAAGATGCTGCGCTACTTCTACTACAAGTTCTTCACTGTCTTTGAGAGGAACTTTGATAGCGTCATTGATTTCAGGAAGTTTTCCTTCTGAAAATCTGACATCGAGAACGGCACCGATGATCTGTGTAAGTTTACCTGTATTTAATTCTGCCATCTCTTTTTCCCTTCTTAAAATTTATTATCTTTCGGACAATATCCAATATTTATTTAGATTTTGACCGAAAAGTTTTGCAGTTTTTTCAGCAATATTTTTTAAATCAGTTATTTATATATAATTTGACAGATAAGTTTGAACGCTAAAGTCAAATTTACAAATAATCAACAACCATAATCAATCAACTTGACATAATTTAAGAAATAGCCGATGCACCTGCAATAATCTCCGTAAGCTCCTGAGTGATAGATGCCTGTCTTGCTCTGTTATATTTAAGTGACAGGTCACTTATCATGTCCTCCGCATTACTTGTCGCTGAATCCATCGCCTGCATACGGGCACCGTTTTCGCTGGCGTGTGCCTCCACAAGTCCTCCATATATAAGACTGTTTATATATTTTGGAATTATGGCATCGAGTGCCTCCTCAGGTTCCGGCTCATAATTCATAAGCGTAAGCTTGTCTAACGGACTCTGGTCTTCTTCCTGCTCAGATACTATATCCTCTGCATCAATAGGAAGAAGTTTCATAAGTGTTGGAATCTGAACAACAGTATTTTTAAAGATAGTGTAGGCGATATAAATCTCACCTATCTCACCCTTGACAAACTTGCCAAGTACATCTTTTCCAATGCCTGTCGCATCACTGTAAAGCGGCTCGTTCATAGCCTCCGAATAATCGCCTGCTATCTCGTAGCCCTGACGCATAAGGGTATCTCTGCCCTTTGTTCCAACAGCATATATAAGTGTATTTTCTTTTTTAAAGCGTTCATCATGTGTCACAAGTTTTACTACATTTGAATTGTAACCGCCTGCAAGTCCCCTGTTTGATGTAATAACAATAACAGCCTTTTTGTCTGACTCGCTTTTCTTTAAAAACGGATGTGACAACTGGCCTGACCTTGCTATCATATCGGCAACAGTCTCATACATCGTATCAAAATACGGCTTTGACAACTCTGCTCCGACTTTCGCCTTTTGCAGTTTTACAGATGATACAAGCTTCATAGCCTTTGTAATCTGCCCTGTACTCTGGACACTTTCCTTACGCCTTTTTATATCTCTCATTGAGGCCATATTATCACACCTCTCTATCTGTTCTTAACGAACTCTGCCTTGAATTTTTCGATTGCCTGAACAAATCTTTCTTCCATATCTTTTGAAAGTTCACCGGTCTCTTTTATCGTACCCGGAACTTCAGGATACTTCTCATCGATGAACTGTAAAAGACCTTTTTCAAAGTCGGCAATATCTTCAAGTTCAATATCTATGAGATATTTATGTGTTGCCGCATAAATACTGATAAATTCATGCTCAACAGACATAGGATTGTAGTTGTCCTGTTTTAATACCTCACGGATTCTCTCTCCCTGTGCAAGCTGTGCTTTTGTCTCAGGGTCAAGGTCTGAACTAAACTGCGAGAATGCTGCAAGTTCTCTGTACTGAGCAAGCTCGATACGGATAGAACCTGAAATCTTCTTCATGGCTTTTATCTGTGCAGCTCCACCTACTCGTGAAACTGAAAGACCGGCATTTACGGCAGGACGGAAACCTGAGTTGAACATCTCTGTCTCAAGATATATCTGTCCGTCTGTTATTGAGATAACATTTGTAGGAATGTATGCTGATACATCACCTGCCTGTGTCTCAATGATAGGAAGTGCTGTAAGTGAACCTCCTCCAAGCTTGTCTGAAAGGCGTGCTGCTCTCTCAAGAAGTCTTGAGTGAAGATAGAATACATCGCCCGGATATGCCTCTCGTCCAGGTGGACGCTTTAAGAGCAATGCAAGTGTACGGTATGCTGCTGCGTGCTTTGTAAGGTCATCATAGATTACAAGTACATCCTCGCCATTTTCCATCCATTCTTCACCGATGGCACATCCTGAATATGGTGCAATATACTGTAATGGTGCAAGTTCGCTGGCTGTTGATGCAACTACTGTCGTATAGTCCATCGCACCGAACTCTTCAAGTTTATTTACAAGTGCCGCAACTGTTGATGCTTTCTGACCTATGGCAACATAAATACACTTAACACCCTGACCTTTCTGATTGATGATGGTATCAATGGCTATCGCCGTCTTACCTGTCTGGCGGTCGCCTATGATAAGCTCACGCTGTCCTCTTCCGATAGGAACCATCGAGTCAATCGCCTTGATACCTGTCTGAAGCGGTGTATCTACCGATTTTCTTGAGATAACACCTGATGCAACTCTCTCAATCGGTCTTGTTTTTGTTGTCTTTATCGGACCTTTGCCATCTATAGGCTGTCCGAGAGAATTTACTACTCGTCCGAGCATTTCATCACCAACCGGCACCTCGACAACTCGTCCTGTAGTCTTTACTATATCGCCCTCGTTGATATTTTTATGGTCACCTAAGAGTACGGCTCCGACATTGTCTTCCTCAAGGTTTAAAACCATGCCGTAAATTTCATTTGGAAATTCCAGCAACTCGCCCTCCATAGCCTTTGCAAGACCATGAATACGCGTAATACCATCGGCAACCTGTATAACAGTACCCGTATCTGCGACTTCAAATTTGGTACTGTACTGTTTAATCTGTTCTTTGATAACCGAACTGATTTCTTCAGGTTTCAAATTCATGATACTCTCGCACCTTCTTTCGATTTAATTTAGTTTGACAAACGGACTTTTGACAATTCTCTTGCCATAGTCTCAAGTTTTGTCTTTACGCTGCTGTCCACGATCCTGTCACCGATGCGTATAACCATACCGCCTATAAGTGACTCATCCACACTGTACTTTGCAATTATCTTTTTGTACTGTGTAGTTGTAAGCAGCTTGTCTTCAACCGCCTTTTTCTGTGCTTCACTAAGCTCTACGGCGGATTTAATCTCAGCAGTTCCTATTTTTTCTGCTTCATGTACTCTCTCAACAAAATAGTTCAAGATTTCTTCTATCTTTGAAAATCTTCCCTTTTCCACGATGACCGTAAGGAAACCGACCATATCATCAGACACTTTGTCTTTGAAAGCACTTTCTATCATGGCTTTCTTTTCTTCAACGGGAATTCTAGGATAGCCTATTATCTTTATATACTCTTCGTTTTCTTTCAGCACATCAAGTACAGCTTCCACTTCCTCGAGATGGCTTTCAAGCTTATCTTCCTCAGCCGCCACCTCAAAAAGTGCGTCACCGTAAGTTTTGGATATTAGCTTAGCCATGTCTCTTCACCCATCTCTTCCAATGTATCTGCGATAAGCTGTGACTGTTTTTCTTCATCAAGAGAAGATGCCACTATCTTTTCAGCCATAACTGTTGCAACAGATACCATTTCTTTCTTAACATCATCCTTAACCTTAGACTTTTCAAGTTCTATGTCATGATTTGCCCTGTCAACAATCCTTGCAGCTTCTGCCTTAGCCTCGTCCACTATCTCGTTTTCTCTCTTGACAGCGTTCTTTCTCGTCTGGCTCAAAATCTGTTCTGCTTCTTTATCAACAGCCTTAAGTTTTTCATCATATTCTGCCTTAAATTCAATGGCATCCTGTTTTTCTTTTGCTGCTTTTTCAAGCTGTTCTTTTATATATGCCTGTCTCTTTTCAAGAAGATCCCTTGCAGGATTGAAAAGAAGATGTGACAAAAGAAGAAACATTGCGAACATTGCAAGTATTGTGATAGCCGAATCCACAAGAAGCTGTGGGTCAAGACCAAATATATAATCTCCAAGTCCGTCACCTGCTAAAGCAACCTTTACCAAACCATTCACTTTACAGCCTCCTTTCTATTTTAACTCTTTCCAGTTCCTTCGCTTTCCCGAAAAAACTCCCTTCTTGAACTATCGTTCAAGAAGTATCCTTCGCTTTCAGCTCAGTCTATTTAAGTTTGCCATAAAGAGGGTTAGCAAATAAGAGAATAAGGGCAACTACGAGTCCGTAAAGACCTGTTGTCTCTGCTACCGCCTGTCCTAAAAGCATTGTTGACATGATGTCACCTTTTGCTCCCGGATTGCGTCCTACTGCTGATGCACCATAACCTGCTGCGATACCCTGACCTACACCAGGTCCGATACCTGCGATAACTGCAAGACCTGCACCGATTGCAGAGCCCATTAAAACTAAACCTTCGTTTGTAATATTCATTGTTCTTCCTCCTCAAAATAAATATAATAATTGTTATGCGTCTTCTCCTATCGCATCTGCGACAAAGCACATAGTCAGCATACAGAATACATATGTCTGAATGCATCCTGAGAATACATCAAGATATACATGCAATGCTGCCGGCCATACCAAAGTAAGCACTTTTGGCAACAAACCATAGATAAGTCCCATCATTACGGTACCTGACAGGATGTTTCCGAAAAGTCGGAGAGACATCGATACAGGTGTTGAAAATTCACTGATAAGATTCATTGGGAAAAATAAGAAAATCGGTTCAAACAAACCTTTTATCTTGCCCATCTTCTGGTACTTAAATCCATTGTACTGAATCATCACCCATGTAATAACGGCGAGCGGAAATGTCACACCAAAATCCGCTGTCGGCGGTCTTAAGCCTAACAATCCTGATAAGTTGCATGTAAGTATAAACAAAAACAAGGCACTTACATAATTTCTAAACTTCACGGCATTTCTAGCTCCCATTGAGCTTGCAACCATTCCATCAAGTTTTTCAACTATCAGTTCGACCACATTTAAAAACGGACCGGGTGCTTCTTTGGGATCTGCTTTCTTAATCGCATGGTTTGCAAACAAGGCAAAAACAAGCAGAAATGCCATGACGATTATCATTGATATATGCGTCGTCGTAAGATAGACTTCGTGTCCGAGAAACATAAATTTCTTGTCAGTATATCCTCTGATAAAGAAGTCTACTTCACCGCCTGCCAGCAGTGCCTTACTGTTTACCCATGACATATTTAAGATGTCACTTCCCACATTCTCATCCTCCTTCTTTATTTTTTATGACTATCTTAGTCATTACAACTATAGTCATGAAAATATATTTTTATGTTCAATGCACAACTCAACACCTTTTATCATAAATTCACGCAATTTTTTTGCATATAATGCTGAATACCTATGCATTTTATATCACGCAGGCAAATGAACAAAAATAACAAATATACTCTCATCACCATAGTTTCTTATATGTCAGTTCTCATCCCACTCTTTTGACACTGGCAATAAAACGGTGCACATACGGCTGCATATAAGCAGTCATCTTCACACCCATAAGCCCTAATACAACACCTATAGGATGCACATAACTGTACCATATCATCGACACCATAAGAACTGCCACCATTATAAATGTTCTCTGAAATGCAGATTTTAATGTATGTTTTCTTGCATTTTCCGGGTCCATGTCAAGTGCTATGTCAAGATGTTTATACATATGGTATATTATCCCTGCTGCCGCAAATGCCCCAGCCAGAACACCACAAACAGCCGCTGGTTTGTTTTCTGCTATAAAAGCAAGCATAACCAAAACCGGCAGCGACCATATAAACACTCCTATAATCATTTCTTTTAAAATCTTTTTCGCTTCTCGCATATTTTTATTTTTCTACCTTTTCCTATCTCTATTCCAGCTTCCATCTATATTTATCATTATATTCATTAACACTCTGTATTGCAAAACTTTTGTTTCACATATTTATATTTAGCTCAAAAATTCTGTCGTGTCTTATGTTCCGGATACCTCTTTTTCTTGCCCTCCATAACATCTGAAAAATCCTCGTCCGGATGTGTATTTCTATAATTTTTCAAATCTTCCATATATTGAAGCTTTTCATTTTCTTTCTTTTTATCTGATGCATAAAATGATTTTGTAACCATATATACACTTCTAAATCCCGAGCCAATGCCAAGCACAAGCAAAATAGGGAATATAATATCTATACCCGTCAGCCTGTTCAACCACACACCTAAAGCTCCGCACAAGAAAATCGGAACCATCATAACTATTCCTAACTGCGTAACCATCATCATGCTTTTTAAAACTTTTCGACTATCTTCTTTCAAAATCTTCCTCCATAATCTACATATCAAGCCTTGGCATTAGTTGGGTCAAAATAAATTTTGACCCCAACATCATAATATATCTATATATCTCTTATATTATTTCTACATATGTTTTATTATAAGTTATCATTAGACAAAAGTCCACCCACAAGGTAAATTTTATCACTTAATCGGTAACAGTTCAGCCATAAAAAGATAATTGGCAATACAATGAGCTTGTTCATTGTATTGTTAAGTAGCTTTTTATGGTAGAATAGCCTTTCATTTCTGAAATGAGGGCAAAGCCCTCGCGAGCACGCTCAGATGGAACAAATTTATTTGTTCCATCCTCACTTTGCTTTCGCGTAAATAAACAAAAGCTGCAAAGCAGCGACTGACAGCTCGCTGGCAGGTTTATGAATGTAAGAAATGCAAGGCTGAACTGTTACCTTAATCGTAACAGTTCAGCCCTGAAAAGAGAATTCATCTCTGAAATCAAGCCAACACCCCTATGACCTTGCTCGGATTACCTTTTACTTCTCGAACTCAGTCATATGCTCCCTGAATCTCAACGGAAGATTTCCCGTTTGCAATTTTTTATTTTCTCTCTCCTTGACAGCTATATTTTCAAAAAATACTTTCCATAAGTCTGAGTATTCCTCTTCCGTCTCATTCAGTTCTTTAAGCCGTTGTTCCTCATTCTCACTTAATAGTCTTACTTCCCACTTTCCTCCTGCTTCATGGAAAACTGCCTTGTGATGCCTTGCATCATATATAATAAACCACTCACTGTTAAACCTGTCCGCAAAATGATTTGCTAAATGTGCCACAATATCGTGTTTTGGCTCTATCACACTTAAAAGAAGCGGTGGTTTGTGTATAACTTCCTTAAATCTCAACACCTCAATATACCGATACGCTTCATTTTGGACACTGCGTACAAGCGTAAACATATCCGCAACCTCCTGAAACTGAACCGCCATGACAACCTTTGCCCCAAGAGTAAATCCATATGTGATAAACTGATATATCACATCTCCCCTGCCGGCATCTCCGCTCACTATTGCTTTCATGACATACTCATATGCTTCATGCGAAATCTTTTCCTTAATCGCATCAAGAACAGAATTCATCTTCTTTATGGAACTCTCCACATCTATATAATCCGCAAACAGCTCCATGCTATACATATAATCAGCAGACTGCGGCTGAATTTTAATATACTTATGACCATACCCTGATATACCTGCTTCATATATGGCACTAAAAATGCCCACTTCATCATCCGCACACCTGTATATGCGTACCCTCTTATCTCCCATAATGATTACGGCTCTCCTTTCTACCTAAGTTGGAAATCATCAAACAGTGTAAGCTGCTTATAAGTAATATCCGCCCCAAAACCTCTCATCACATCGCCCTCATTAGTAACAAGACTCCTCGTAATATAATCTTCATCCACTTTAAGAAAATCATACATCATCTTTCCGTTGCAGGTTATAAAAAATACGGCACGCTTTAAAACAACACCTATTGTCTTTAACGAATTAAAGTCAAGACTTCCCGACTTTCTCGCACGGACTATGCGCCCTGCCGACTTGACTCCTATCCCCGGTACTCTGAGAAGAGTGTTGTAATCTGCTTTATTTATCTCTACCGGAAAATCCTCCAGATGTCCTAATGCCCAGTCACACTTAGGGTCTAAGAAAGTATTAAAAAACTGTCTTTTTTCAGATAAAAGTTCATTTGCCTCAAAGCCATAATATCTCAGGAGCCAGTCTGCCTGATAAAGTCTGTGTTCTCTGCGAAGCGGCGGTCCTACCGCCTGTGCCGGAAGTGTACTGTCATTATTTACATTGATAAATGCAGAGTAGAATACCCTCTTTAAATCAAACCTTTTATAAAGTGCTTCAGATACAGACATTATCTCGTAATCACTCTCACCTGTCGCTCCAATTATCATCTGTGTGCTCTGTCCTGCCGGAACAAACCCTCTGCTTATATCAGTCTTGTTCCACATGGTAAGTGCATTTGTGCCGGTCTTATGTTCCTGCATAGACAAAATATCCGTTTTTTCAATCTGCTTTTCCGACTTTCTGCCTTTAAAATCTGCATTTAATATTGCATTTTTTCCTGTGTCCATCGATAAGTTATATGTTTTGTCATTACTGCTTTTATGAATGTTTTTCTGTTCTTCAAATCTATCATTTCTCCCACCTATTAAACTGCTATCAGGTGTAATCTTATGTTCCTCAATCTCCATACTCCGTCCCAAACGCTTTGATGTGTACCAGTACGCACTCCTATTGCCGCCTTTCATCCCTAACATTTCCCTGCTCTGTGCCATACCCGACTGTATCTGACGCATCGGTGTAAGTATGTTTTTTCTGCTCTTGTTCGGAGCAAGTTCTTTAAGACCTGCCTCTGTCGGAAGTTCAAGATTGACACTCATCCTGTCTGCATACCAGCCCGCAAGTTCAACAAGCTCCTGTGAAGCTCCCGGAATAGCCTTGCAATGTATATAGCCATTAAAATGGTGTACTACCCTAAGGTCATGAAGCGTTTTACAGATAAGTTCCATCGTATAATCAGGAGAATATAAGATACCCGAACTCAAAAACAATCCCTCTATATAATTTCTCCTGTAAAACTCCATTGTAAGCCTGCACACCTCCTCAGGTGTAAAAGAAGTCCTCGGAACATCATTTGATACACGATTTATACAATATCTGCAATTATAAATGCACTCATTTGTAAACAATATCTTAAGCAACGACACGCATCTTCCATCTGCCGCAAAGCTGTGGCAGATACCACACGACATTGCATTTCCTATCTCACCCTTGATGCCGTCACGCTGCACTCCGCTCGAAGTACAGGCAACATCATACTTTGCCGCATCTGATAATATCTGTAATTTCTTCATAAGATTTGTATCACTCTCAAAAACCATGTAACCGACCGCCTTTCTCGAACTTTAGTTCCCGAACATTTGTTTATATTTTATCATCACATAGCTTAACTGTCAATCACCATTTATTACCATTATGACTATATCTATATTTCAAGCGGATATTCACAATCCGCTGTGCTGCCTGCTTACAACACTATCACAACATATCAAAATGTACTTTTGCCTCTCCTGATATCAAAAAGTATCCCCACCACTTACTTCTCTATGCAATAAATGTTAGGGACTTTATTAATAGTGTCAAACATTTTGTAACAGTTCAGCCTTGCATTTCTTACATTCATAAACCTGCCAGCAAGCTGTCAGCCGCTGCTTTCCAGCTTTTGTTAATTTCATGCAATAAATGAAAGGCTATTCTACCATAAAAAGGTACTTAACAATACAATGAACAAGCTCATTGTATTGCCAATTATCTTTTTATGGCTGAACTGTTACAACTTTTTTTTGACATATCACACATATATACTGTAGAATACCATAGAAAAGTAAGTAACAGTTCTAATAAACATAACACTTGCAAAATCTTGACAGATTTACAAGATTGTAATGATATAGCAAATAATATAAGCAGACATTCCGTCGTCGCCAGCACTTGGGCAATGTTTTTTATTGACCTATGTACTGCTGCGAACGACGGCATAGCGAGAGCGTGCCTGCGTTATTATTGTTATATCATTACAATCAGCACAACTTTCAACTGATTTTGTAAGCACAACAAACTTTAGGGGGGACATCATGAAAAAGAAACTATTGTCAAAACTGCTCGTCTGCACACTTGCCTTACAAAGTGCATTTGCATCGACTGTATCTATGCCTGCAAACACCAAAAAGGCATCTGCCGCACTGACCGGAAAAAGTCCGTTCACAAGCTCCACTTATACACATAATGATAATTTTAGCGGATATAATATATATCACGGAATTGATGTTTCTAAATACAACAATAACAACGGCACTATTGATTGGAACAAAGTCAAAAAAGCCGGAGTTGACTTCGTAATTGTAAGAGTAGGCTACAGAGGTTACGGAAAATCAGGCACTCTCTGTACTGATCCTTTCTATAAAACAAATATAGAAGGTGCTCTTGCCGCCGGCATAAAGGTCGGTGTTTACTATTTTACCGAAGCACTCACGACAGCCGAAGCTAAGGAAGAGGCCAAATTCTGTATAGATAAGATTAAAGATTACGATATTACACTGCCGGTTGCCATCGACTATGAATATCCGACCGACGGCTCCAAACCGGTCGGCAGAATGTATGATGCCAAGTTAAGCAAATCCGCTGCAACAGCTAATGTAAAAGCATTTTGTGCCGCCGTTAAGGATGCCGGATATACACCTCTTGTCTACGCAAACAAGAGCGACTTTTCAAGCCTTATTGACGGTGCTTCAATAGGCAAATCATATAAAGTATGGCTTGCAAATTACACTACAAAAACAACTTATGCAAACAAATATGAATACTGGCAGTACACAAGCTCAGGAAAAGTCAATGGTATAACAGGAAAAGTTGACTGTAACTTCTGGTACACAAAGAGTAAACTTGATGACACAAGCTCAACACCCGCTCCGGCAGCAACAAACACACCAAAGCCAACTGCTTCTCCAACGGTCAAACCGACTGCTAAGCCTACCGCAAAACCTACTGTCAAGCCAACGGTTAAACCGACAGCAAAACCGACAGCAAAACCTACTGCTAAAGCAACGGCAAAGCCGACTGCTAAACCTGCCGGCACCAAAATGACAGCACCAAAGAATTTCAGAGCTGTTTCCGGCACAAAAGCAATCACTTTAAAATGGACAAAAAGCAGTAATGCTGCCGGATACCAGATATTTAGAAAAAACTTTTACGATGGCAGCTACAAAAATGTTAAAATAATATCAAATGTAAATACGACAACTTATAAAGACACAAAAGTAACAAACGGGCATGAATATTATTATAAAATAAGAAGCATAAACAAAACCGCTTCTGATACTACATACAGCAATTATGCTTCACTCACGGCTTCCGCTTCAAAGAGTCGTGCAGGCATAACGCAAGCAAAACACAAACTATTGAAAAAACCTTCGGCACAGTCAGATGCCTTTAGAACGCTACCTAAAAATTCAATAGTTGAATATCTCGGTAAAACGGTTTACAAAAACAATACAACATTTATCCATGTAAATTATTATATTAAAGGCAAAAAAAACAGTGTTTATCTTCCCGCCGATGCAAAACTTAAATATTATAAGGGCGGCACCGCTAAACAGGCAGCTAAACTTTACAATAATTTAAGTTCACTGACAAAGCCAAAAGTAAAAATACCTAAAGGTTCGTATCTGGCTGTGCTCAAAACTCAAAAGGCGGGTAAAGTCAAGTTTTATAAAGTAAGATATTCTGACACAAAGAAATCTTATGTGGGATATGTTAATGCAAAGTATGTGAAGTAAAATTGAAGATAAGATTATCTGAAAATATTCTAAAGAATAAAAAATTTTATTATAAAAAAGAGCAAAACCAGCGTTTTGCTCCTGCAAGAATTGCTTCGCAATTTTTGTTGGCACCGCATTGCGTTACAAGCATTTTCCTATGCATTAAAAATAAGAGAGTGCAATACTAAAAATTGTTGCACTCTCTTTTATATTTTTTAATATTAATGTTTTTTATAAATTACATATCAGTTTATTTATAATCAAACTTAAATACCGTAACTGACATAGGCGGAAGATTTAACTCTATTGAGTATTCTTTTTTCTCACACTCAATCTTTTCTGCTTTTACTACCTTTTTAACATTCACGCCTGTTCCGCCAAACTTCTCATCATCTGATGAAAGTATCTTTGTATATTCACCTGCACAAGGCACTCCTGTACGATATTCCTCATACTGCACCGGTGTAAAGTTGCAAATAAACAAAAGCTGCTCTTTCGCAGAACTTCCACGACGCACAAAACTTACAGTGCTCATATTAGCATTATCACAACTCATCCACTCAAATCCGATAGGCTCACAGTCATTTACATACATGGCATCATATTTTTCATAAAGTTTGTTAAGCTCTCTTACATATGCCTGCATCTTCTGGTGCATATCGTAGTCAAGAAGTTCCCAGTCAAGACTTCGCTTCTCGCTCCACTCCCTGAACTGTGCAAATTCCTGTCCCATAAAAAGAAGTTTCTTTCCCGGATGACCATACATAAATCCATATGCCGTGCGGAGATTTGCAAATTTGTCCTCGTACTCACCCGGCATCTTTTCTATCATTGAACCTTTTCCGTGAACAACTTCATCATGAGAGAGAACCTGAATAAAGTTTTCACTGTATGCGTACTGCATACTAAATGTAAGTTTTCCATGATTGTTTGCCCTGAAATAAGGATCAAGCTTCATATATTCAAGGAAGTCGTTCATCCATCCCATATTCCACTTGAACAGAAATCCAAGTCCATTCATTGAAACAGGTGATGTAACACCCGCCCATGCCGTTGACTCTTCGGCTATTATCTCTGTTCCCGGACACTGTTTTTCAAACTGCTCGTTCATATGTCTGAAAAGATTTATGGCATCATAATTTTCATTGCCACCCTTTTCATTTGGAAGCCACTCGCCGTCATCCTTTCCATAATCAAGATAAAGCATTGATGCAACCGCATCAACTCTAAGACCGTCTACATGGAACTCCTTGAGCCAGAAAAGTCCGTTTGCGATAAGGAAGTTTTCGACTTCCCTCTTGCCATAATTGAAGATATAAGTTCCCCAGTGCGGATGCTCTCCTCTCCTCGGATCAGGATGCTCATAAAGCGGCTGTCCATCAAATCTTCCCAGACCATGCTCGTCCTTTGGAAAATGTGCAGGAACCCAGTCAAGAATTACATGAATACCTTTTTCATGCATATAATCAACAAAATACATGAAGTCTCTCGGCGAACCATATCTTCTTGTAGGTGCATAATAACCTGTCACCTGGTATCCCCATGAGCCATCAAACGGATGCTCGGCAATTCCCATAAGCTCGACATGAGTATATCCCATCTTCTTAACATACTCTGCAAGCATAGGTGCCATCTCACGATAAGTATAAAATCCATCTTCCGTACCGTCATCTTTCTTGTGCCATGAACCGATATGAACTTCGTATATAGCCATAGGCTCTTTGCGAAGCGTATTTCTGTCCTTCTTTTCACGCTCACGCATCCATTTAGTATCATTCCACTTAAATCCGCTTATGTCTGCGACTACAGATGCGTTTGCCGGACGAAGTTCAGAACAGTTTGCATACGGATCTGCTTTCATCAGAACTTCACCTGTTCTTGTAAGTATCTGGTATTTATAAATTGCTCCCGGCTCAACACCCGGAATAAACAGTTCATAAACACCTGAAACCTGAAGTGTTCTCATATGATGTAGCCTGCCATCCCACATATTAAAACTTCCTGCCACACTTACCGCCCTGGCATGAGGTGCCCATACCGCAAAGTATGTTCCTTTCACACCATTTATCGTCATAGGATGTGCACCAAGTTTTTTGTATATCTCGTAATGCTTACCCTCCGCAAAATAATATAAATCTTCATCACCAATCTGCGGTTCAAAACAATATGGATCTACATATTCTATAACATCATTCTCAGAATATTGAACCTTTACCTTATATGGTGCTCTGTAGTTTTTTCTCGGAATATATTTTCCAAAAAAACCTGAACCCTCACCAATTTCCTCTAACTCAAGTTCATTTTTCCCTGACATATCGGTTATAAAAACTCTTTCAGCTTCAGGTCTGTAGACCGTAAGAACCTGACCTCTGCCAAAGCTGTGCAATCCCAGTAAATTATGTGGTGCATTATGTCTTCCCTCAAGCAGCTCATCATATTCAACCCAGTTAATCCACTGGTCCATTTTTTCCTGCATACGCTTTCCCCCGAATCTTTTTAACATGAACAGCCATATATGGCTGTCCATGTTATTATTTTTAATTTACATTTGCAAAACACTTTAAATATCTAAACTTTTTAATATTCTGCTGCATTTTTAAATGCCGTTTAATAATATTGAGATCAAAAAGCATTTTACCCTTTTATTATGATGTTTGGGACCAAAAAGCATTTTGACCCTTGCATCTTGTTGTTTAATTAGATAAGGTCATCAACAGCCTTTGCCATCTGCTCTGACTTCTTATCCGCATCTTCAAGAGATGTTCCGACAACTCCATAGTAGAATTTAATCTTTGGCTCTGTTCCTGATGGTCTTACACACATCCATACATTGTCTTCCATATCAAAGTAAAGTACATTTGACTTAGGAAGTCCCGTAGGTTTAACCTCACCTGTTGCAAGGTCTGTAATAGTATCAGCCTGGTAATCTCTGAATGAAAGTACCTTGTGTCCGTTAATCTCCTTAGGAGGATTTTTACGAAGGTCTGACATAATCTCCTGAATTTTTGCAAGTCCCTCGATACCTTTCATAGTAACGGCCTTCACTCCGTCCTTGCAATATCCGTATCTCTCGTACATTGCAATCATGGCATCCCAGAGTGTCATATTCTTTGTCTTGTAATAAGCTGCTGCCTCACAGAGAGCCATAGTCGCAACGATAGCATCCTTATCCCTTGCATGAGTACCGATAAGACAGCCATAACTCTCCTCAAATCCAAAGAGATATGTACCCTTGCCTGTTGTCTCAAAATTAAGTATCTGCTGTCCGATATACTTAAATCCTGTAAGAACTTCAATAAGGTCTACACCGTAATATTTCGCAATCTCATCTGCAAGATTTGATGTAACGATAGTTTTGATAAGCTTTCCGTCCTCTGGAAGTCCCTTTGTCTCCTTAATCTGTGAAATCTCATAATCAGCGAGAAGGCAGCCTGACATATTTCCGGTAAGAGTGATATACTCGCCTGATTTTGTATCTTTTACATAAACACCAAGTCTGTCCGCATCGGGGTCAGTTGCAAGAACAAGGTCTGCATCCTTTTCTTTTGCAAGTTTGAGTGCAAGTTCAAATGCCTCTGCTGCCTCAGGGTTTGGATAACTTACTGTCGGGAAGTCTCCGTCAGGAAGTTCCTGCTCAGGTACAACATAAACATTCTTAAATCCAAGTTCCTCAAGGACACGCCTTGCAGGAATATTTCCAGTGCCATGAAGTGGAGTGTAAACAATCTTAAGCTTGTCCCCCATCTCCTTAATGCTGTCCCAATGGATAACCTGTTTTTTAAGTTCTTCAATATATTTGTCATCAATATCTTTGCCAATCTGCTGATACAATCCCTGTTTAACGGCATCGTCTTTTGACATTGTCTTGACTGTGTTGTAATCCGTAACTGCCTTAACCTCGTCCATTATACCTGTGTCATGAGGTGGTGTAATCTGTGCTCCATCCTCCCAGTACACCTTGTAACCATTGTACTCAGGTGGATTGTGGCTTGCGGTAACATTGATACCTGCTACGCATTTAAGCTCTCTTACAGCATACGAAAGTTCAGGTGTAGGTCTGAGTGACTCAAATACATATGCTTTAATTCCATTGGCTGCAAGGCAGAGTGCTGCTTCATCTGCAAACTCAGGTGACATATGGCGTGAATCGTATGCGATAGCAACGCCCTGTGACTGTTTTCCTGCTTTTATAATATAATTTGCAAGTCCCTGTGTAGCCTTGCGGACTGTATAAATGTTCATACGGTTTGTACCTGCACCTATAACACCTCTGAGTCCGGCTGTACCAAACTCAAGTTCCTGATAAAAACGCTCCTTAATCTCGTTATCATCATCTGCAATAGCCTTAAGTTCAGCTTTTGTCTCCTCGTCGAAATAAGGGTTTGCAAGCCATGACTCATAAATCTCTTTGTAATCCATCTTGTATATCCTCCTCTTTCTGCTCTTTTATTTGAAATTATATATTTGATGCCGGGGTCAAAATATCTTTTGACCCCGACTGATGCAATGGTCCGCTGTCGCTTTTGACCTTTGCATCATACATTTATGATACTGCAAAATCTGTCATATAGAGTTTGCTTTGTATCTGTTTAGTAAAATTTTAAAAACAATTTTATTTATCTGCATCCTCGATAAGTTCTGAAAATGAAAGTTTTACATTTTTGTCATCATCAAGAATATCCACCGAATAACTTTTTGTCACATAACCACTTTTACTCAATGTAATAGTCTGTGAACCTATAACCTTTGTAAATTTACACGGAACTATGCCTTTATAAACATTGTCCAGATAAACCTCCGCACCCTCAGGTGCCGTCACCGATATGGTATGGTTGCTGTCTATCTTTTTAGTTTTAGTCTTACTCTTGCTCGTCGCTGCCGCAGTCGCCTGGGGTTCTGTCGTTTCAGACGATGCCGTGCTCTGCGGAGCACTCGTTGCCGCTGACGCCGTATCAGAGGTTTCCAGACTTATATTTATAGTCTTGCTTGCCTCTGCAACAGTAAGCTTTCCATTATATGTACTGTATCCGTTAAGGCTTGCGGAAACTGAATAAGTCCCATAATTAAGTGCTATTGGTTTGCTGTAATCAATCTTAGTACCATTTATATACAAATCTGCACCTATCGGGTCAATATTAAACTTAATGCTTCCTACATTTTTTATACTATTTCTGTAGTCGCTAAAATCAAGAGTGCTCTCTTTATTATTTTTTATACTGACTGTCTTTGACGCTTTTGCAGTTCCTTTGTTCAGGGTAACCCTGTAATTGCCGCAGCTCACTGTTATAAGCATATTATTTGTCACCGGTAAAATTATGTCATCATCAATATTTATCATACCACCGATGAAATCCTTATAATTTAACAGCCTCAAATAGCCATGTCCCTCTGTCCTTATAACAGAATAGACCTTATACCCTATCCCACGCACCGTAAGTTCATCAGCCTCACTAAGCTCCACCATTTCAATAGCCTTGTTACCCGATGTGCCAAAATATGTCTGTTCTGAATACTGATATAATTCATCGGCAACTTCCATTGATGACTCAGATGTATCAAAAGAAAACTTGTCCACATTTTTATACTCCCATGCGTCCTCAGGCACTTCCATAGATACAAGCTTGGCATCGCTTGTCCTATAGGTAGTCTTCATGATCATTCCCTGTTCAAGTTCATCCCCGTAAATATCCTGCTTATACTTATCCTTAATCTCTGCCGTATCATCATAATTTATGATAGTGTCAACATCTGTGTCAATCTCCCTTACCGAAAGCTGTTTCAGTTCCTTGTCAACACTCGTGATAACCCCTGTAAAAGACTGTGCAGCCATAGGCTTAGCCGTATCCTGCACTTTGTTTTGTGAATCGCTTTTATTTGCACATCCACACATCATTACCACCAAAAATACAAGGCACACACACCGTTTAATAAAACCGGTCCCTATTTTCTTGTGCATCTTAAAATGCCCCTCCTAATCAAAAAGTCACTGCACAGTCATAAGACTAATACACTAATCCTTATTTCTGAACAACTTGTTTTACTCAAACCCAAATTGTCGTATGAAAAATACTGCATCAGCGGCATTTTTCATACTGTACTATTTGATTATAACTCAAAACCACTTAAAAAAAAAGTCAAACTCTTAAATCTTTTATCTTAGCGATAAATTTTTGTCTGTCAGGTTCCTGTGCCCTTATTTTTTCAAGTTTTTCATAATTTTTTTCGGAAATCCATGTCTTTTTTCCATTATAATAAAAATTAACCAGTTTCCAATACTTTTCAGGATAGAGTAACAGTGCATGCAAAACTTCCATTTCACCGGGTTCAGGCTCTCTTTTTTTAATATATTCCTCAACGATAGAAACTCCAAGCTCACAGTTCCATCCGTTTTTCTCCATAATTTTTCTAATCCAGTCATATAAATCTGTCATTTGAAGTCCCACCGCAGATTTTTCAAAATTTGATGTTATTATATTTTCCCTGCTAAAAAAAATATTATGATAATTATAACTTCCATGAATTATCCTGTTTTCACTTATTGTCTTCTCACATAACTCATCTATGCCGCATCTTTGTATATATTCCAAAGCCTCTACTCCCTGCTCATAAAACTCTCTAAACGAATTGAGTATGCTTATCTCCATATGATTTTTCTGTTTTTTTGCCTTGATATAACTGTTCACACGCTTCATTTCATTATTATGTTTCTTAAACAAAGAAACTATATCTATTCTTGATGTATTAAATTTTGCCTCAGATTCATCAGGCAGTCTCATACATCTATGTAAATATGCAAGATGCCCCGCCGCCATACGGACCTCACTTTTATCTCTCACATCACAATCCTGTGCCTGAAACCATCTTCTTACGACCCACTTCCCGCCACACGAATCCTCGCTTATATATTTCTCTAAATTATTTTTCAAAGCAAAATCAGCAAATTCATAGCCATTTTTATAGAGACATTCTTTTACACTCTCCTCAAACAAAATCCTCATCTCATCCCTAAGATATGGTTTTACAACATAAAATTCATCCCCACTTTCTACAACCACTGAACCCCTCACGCGTCTTTTTGCCTTTATATCAAGCTCATACTGTTTAAGCACTTCGTCAACTTTTTCATCCATTCCCATAAAAAACACCTCCATAACATACCTTGACTTATATACATTTGTATCTTATTCAAGTTATGCTATGGAGGTTTAAAATAGAACTTTTTACAGTCGTCATATCAATCGGATATTCGCAATCCGCTCTGCGGCTTGCTCATAACACTATATTTTATCCTTCAATCGCAATATATTTCTTTTCTTCAACTTCCTTTTCAGGCTCTTTCTTTGGAACAGTGAGTTTCAAAATACCATGTTTAAACTCAGCCTTGACATCTTCCTGTTTGACACCCTCACCAACATAGAAACTTCTCTGGCAGGCACCTGCATAACGCTCTTTGCGGATATATTTACCGCTGTCTTTTTCTTTCTCGTCTTTATCAAGACCTTTTGCGGCACTGATTGTCAAATAGCCATCCTCAATAGAAGCATTTATCTCATCTTTAGTAAATCCCGGCAAGTCAACTTCAAGCTCATAACTGTCTTTTTTCTCTTTAATATCAGTTTTCATAATCCTGCTTGCTTTCTTACCATATAATTTCTTTTCCGTGTTTTTCATGCTCTTATCGAAATCATAAAACGGGAATTCATCAAACCAATCATCAAACAAATTTTCTCCAAAAATACTAGGCATTAACATAAGTCATCTCTCCTTTTTCATATATGCTTTGTTACCTTGTTTCATGGAACCGGGAGGAGCAAAGCAGACATTCGCAATCCGCTTTCGCTACTTGCTCATGAACGCAGTCGCTTTGCGACCTGTCAGTGAAAGTTTTTAATCTCAATCTCCAAATCCGATTGTCTGATTGAAATCTTATTTCTTTTCTTCTTTTTGTTCCCTTCCTTTGTTCTGATTATGTTATAGCACTTTTATTAGCACTCGTCAATAGCGAGTGCTAATAATTTTGTGAACTTTTTGTGTTCTTTGTTCTGTTTATTTAGATTTTACAGCTATAACGCAAGCTCTATCACTGATACAAGAAGAACCGCAAGGCAGGCTGCGACCGCAACCGTCAAAAGACTTTTCCTTTTATATGCAAAGAATACTCCGACCACCGTTCCTGCTATTCCCGAAATCAAATCTGCCGTTGAATAGATTATTGCCGGAAATGTCATCGCACCAAGCACCGCATACGGCACATACGCAAGAAATGATTTGATAAATCTGTTCTCAATCTTTCCCGTAAAAACCGTGAGCGGAATTGCCCTGATAAGATATGTAACCCCTGCCATCACTATAAGATATATAAAAAATGTCTGTGTGTTCATTTATTTTCCTCATTTCTCCACATACTTTTATGGATATAAAATCATTTTTCGTTTTCAACATTACTTCTTCACAAATCTTTACTAAATATATCAGATATTTAATTTCCTTCCTCCTCATCAATCGGATAAAGCCACGCACCGACTGCCGATGCAGCTACCGCACATATTATTATAACAAAGCCTGACGAAACTTTATTTAACACCGGAACCCATCTGAACATACAGCTTAATACCACGGCAATTATTATTACTTTCAGAAAACGACTGTCGTCCCTTGCCGCCGGAAGAATTATCGCAAGGAACATTCCATATATTGCAATACCCAGTGCGTCACTTATAACTGCCGGAAGTATGCCGCCAAGCAGTGCACCAAACGCTGTTCCCGCTATCCAGCCGATGTATGAAACCGATATAATCCCAAGCATATAATATTTGCTTACGGTCTTGTTTCTGCTGACTGAAACCGCAAATATCTCGTCCGTCACGCAAAAACTTACTGCCATTCGTGTCGGCTTTTTAAAGGTGTCATCCACCTTTTGTGCAAGTGACAGTGACATAAGTGCATATCGTATATTTATAACAAGCTGCGTAAGTGCCATCTCGACAAGACCACCGCACGCAGCCATTATCTCAACACCGGCAAACTGTCCCGCCGATGTTACATTTGCAACCGATATAAGTATCGCCTGCCACGGTGTAAGCCCTGCCGAAACTGCCATTATTCCAAATGCAAAACTCACCGACAGATAACCAAGTGCTATCGGTATTCCGTCCTGTACTCCTCTTTTTATATCTTTCTTTTTATCTGATGCTTCATTTTCCATTTTTTCCTCATTTCCATATAGATACATCACTTTGTAAAACTTGTTTTCTGATATATCCAAACAATGTATTTATACGATTTTTCTTTTATATTTTCAGCCGTTTTCGCATAACGGTTTTTATCATATCTGATTAAAAATCTTATATTTTATAACCGCAAATGCTTCTCTCACAAAACTGTTGGGTATCGTAATCGGCTTAGTCTTTGCACTTGCACCGCTCACATCTGTGTAACCCATCTTTTTTGCTATGCATTTTGCCCTATAAATATGAAAATCATTGCTGACAATAACAGTCTTTTTTTCTTTGCTGCCAATAAGCTCAGCCGAAAATTTCAGATTTTCATTTGTATTTTTTGACCGGTCCTCAAGTATTATCCTGTCACTTTTTATTCCGTTTTTGACAAGATAATCAGACATTGCTTTAGCCTCCGTTATTTCCTCGCCTTTACCCTGACCACCCGAAACAACAACCTTTGTCCCCTCATTTTCATTAAGATAATCAAGTGCCACATCAAGACGGTATTTGAGGTTTAAAGTAACTCTTGTCCCATTCACCCTCGCACCGAGAACCACTATATAATCCGCATTTTTCTCCGGTTTCTGAACCGCATTTTTAATTATAGCACTTTCTGCAACACCGAAAGCACCTAGAAATAATATCACACATACAATCAATGCCACTGACACCGCCTTAGGCAGATGCAGTCTGCCGTTGTGACACATCCTCGAAGCTGTTCCAGCCGCCGAAAGCACCACGCCGAGAAGCAGCCAGAAATATGTAAATGAATTATTCAAACCGATAATGAACGCATAAGCGCCAAAATACACCACGGATGCAATCCCAAGCACCCATAATACAAAAGCTAAAACCATAAAAAACTCCATTCCTGCCCGCTTTTCAGGGCATCTCAAATTTGTGCGTAAACACAAATCCTGTGTGTAAAAATGTCAAGCGACTATTCGCAATCCGCTTTGCTACCTGATAGTTTTAAACTGTACGACCGCATACGCTTTGCCCTCTTCATCATCAAGCGAAACAAAAGTCTCATTTTCCTGCTCACATATCACCGGAACAATAACATCACCAAGAAGTGCCTGTTTCTTATACTCGACACGGAGTTCTTTAACAGACTTAAGTTCAATCTGGTTCATCGCCATCCTCACATACTGTCCGTTATTTACATGGTGGTTTGTGTCAAGCTGTGACTCCTGCACCACAAACTCCCTGCCTTTCACACCGCCCTCCGGCACTTTAATCTTTCTCGGTGCATAATCCATTTCAAGTGGCTCATGTGTACCATAGACATCCCCTATCTCAGGCGTAACTATCATAGGTCTGTTTTTCTTTAAATCCATAAGCACCCAGAGTGAATTTGCAATAGCAACCCTGCTGCCGTCCTCCTTTGTAATAAGAAAATTTCTGTGACCGAACATCTTTTCATATCCAAATGACTGCGTACCAATTATAATATTTTCGCCCATCCTCGGATATTCATCAATAACTATCTGCCATGAATTAAGAATCCACGCAATCTGCCTTTCCTTATGAAAATTAAGACCGACTCCCAAATCCTCGGACTGAAAATTCGTGCAGTCCTGCATATAATTTATAATACCGTCAAGCGTAAGCCTTGCGTCACTGTCAACCTCACTATATCTTACTCTGCTGTTAAAAGTGTACATATCATCCCAATCCTTTCTGTCAAATCATATCGTTTTATAAACATCTTTACTATTATACTCCTTATGACACAAATTTTCATTTACTTTTTTATGACAATACCAAAAAGATAGTAACAGTTCAGCCAAAAAAACAAGCCAATAATACATCGAGCAAGCTCGTGTATTATTGACTTATCTTTTTTTGGCTGAACTGTTACAAAAGAGATGCAATTTGTAAATTCATACAAACTACATCCCTTTTATTACACTGCTTACCTTATACAAAAAATTATTTCTTAAGCTTCATTTTTCTGCTGAATCCTGTTTTTTTATTAAACAGCTTTTTATACTTTTTATATTTTGACTTTGGTACTTTTATAACAGCTTTTTTGTATATGCCCTTAAATACATTCTTTCCAACACTCTTAAGCACTGATGATTTTACTGTTATATTTTTAAGCTTTTTGCTTCCGGTAAAAGCATTTTTACCAATTGTTGTAACATTTTTACCAATAGTTACTTTCTTCAAAGTCTTTTTGTTTTTTAATGCATTTCCGGCAACAGACTTAACCTTATAAGAAAATTTTCCTATCTTTACAGTGTCCGGTACAGATATTGAAGCTTTATTTTTAATCGGTTTAACAAACTGAACTTCTCCACCTGTTATCTTATTTTTAACAACTTTTCCAGGTTTTGTAACCTTAAAATATGCATTATATTTTGTAAGTTTCTTTACAATTCCCTTTTTCAACAGCTTAACCTTACTGCCTGCACTTGGATTACCACCCGGCTTTGTTGTCGGTTTTGCTGTTGGTTTTGCTGTTACACCTGGTGTCTTTGTTGGTGTTGTCGTCGGCTTTACAAGCGGTTTCTCAGTCACCTCCGGTGCAGGAGTTTTTGTTGCTTCTGCTTCTTTTTGCTTCCACTTAGCATAGACACTTATATCCTGTGCATTTCCCGATGCAATCTCTGAAATTCTTGAGATAATATCAAATTTTGAAGATGTGTACCAGCCTTCAAATGTATAACCGTCTTTTGTCGGCTCCTTAAGTTTTATCCTGTCTGCTGTTGTATAAGTCGATGGGTTTTCAGAATTATTTACACCACCATTCAAAATATAATTTATCAAAAATCTTCCATAATTTATGGTCGTATATTGATATGCATAATTATTATATGTGTACATTTCATTTGAGGCACCCTGAACATGAGCAAGCACTGCTACTTTTCCATTATCATCTGCCCAATCCCGCTTTATGTTTACCTTAAACATTTTTGCACTTCCCGGTTCCAGATTTGAAACATCTCTTTCTCCATATGACTCTGTCACATCATTTGCGTTGTATAGTTTAAGTTTCGCTGAATCCTTTCTATTGCCTTCATTCTTAACCTCGACAAGCATATATGGATAAGCACCCGAATCGCACATCTGTGTTCTTACAACAAAGTCACTATTTCCTAAAGTCATCTCTGTGCCGTTGTTATCCTTTGTCTTTTCCTCTATCTCTTTTGGCTCATTATTAATATTCGGTGAAGTTGTCGCTTCCTCTGTTTGTGCCGGTTCCATCGAAATCAAATTATCTCCTGAGGCGGCAGTATCCTCCGGCACTGACGAAACTATATTTGCCGAAACTTTCCAGTCTCCATATTCTGCAGCATTTGTACCTGACAATTCAAGTGTAATGTTCTTTTCGTTACCCGGCTCTATATCAACCGTATAATATTTTGACTTCTGTGCCACTTCTTTTCCGTCTGCATCATTTACATTTACCTCAACATACGAAATCTTTTTATTTCCATCATTCTTAAGTTTTAAAGTTACCGGAAGTTCCTCTCCCATCAAAGAATTATTCAGATCATAACTGGCCTCTTCCACATTCAGATCATAGTAATCCGTCACTTCAAAAGCATCTATCTCTGAATCTGTAACACCTCTGTCACCCTCGGTATCATAATCATCCGATGATGCAACGATAAAATCTTTATCTGCTATTGTAAATGCCGATACATTTCTCAGCCAGCGTTCTTCCTGTGTAACCTGAACAGCATCTCCATATGTACCATCTGCCGTTTTATATCTTACAAAAATCTCTGTTCCATTTTCAGTATTCTTCGCATAATAAATACCTCTGTCAGTTATAGCATATACTCCGTCATAACTTCCCATATCATCAACGATACCATTAACTGTACCATCATCTTTCAGATACGAAAGATTGCTGTTTGATGCAATCGTAAATGTTTCTTTTCCATCATTCTTGTATCCATAATCTACAGTTACCGCATTTCCTGTGCAAACACTGGTGTTTTCCTGACTATCACCATCCGTATATGATTTTATTTCCTGCTCATCCGTAGAAAGGTCATTATCTGAATCCACACCATATACGCAGGTTATCTTATTGTCTTTAATACCTGCTGCAAGGGATGTAACTGAGTTGAGGTTTCCTGCTGCTTTCTTTACATTCCAGTTTTTTGTTGCCGAAGCATCATTTATGGTGCAGTTTGAGATATTTATATAGTTCTTATCTGTTCCTGTTCCAAAGTAATCGCCCTCCATGTTAGCAGCACTGCACACATATATCTTACCGTCATTAACAATAATATCAGCATTATAATCAAATGCACCGTCTGTTTTTATCTTTCCATAATCAATCCACTGATTATTTTCAGTATCATATTTTTTCACATGAAGTTCAACATTCTTCCATATTGATTTAAGAATACTGTCTTTTTCTTCATCTGTTGAAGCTGAAGCATAACTTTTTAATATATTGGTATCAACAGATGACTCCTGATAAACCATATAATAGTTCTTGCCATCAGTATATAATTTCTGATTCATCTCACTGACCGCTGTCGAAGAATCACTTTCATCCTGGTCTACTTTTTTTGCGTTCGACCACGAACCTGTATTTCCATCGGCAGTATATGTCTGATAATACAGTTTAGGTGCTGTATAATCCGTACCATTTACATTTTCACGCACCGTATATACATTTAAAGCATCTTTTCCATTTGATGACACAACCGGTTCTGCCGCCGGATTAACTCCCGAAGCAATTACTGTTTTGTCACCTTTAGAAACAGCCTTTATCTTTATTTTATCTGCATTTTTTGAAAGTTTATAATTTGTCAAGTCATATAATTGTGAAAAATCTGTCATGCCATCAGATATTTTCTTAACTGACTGTGCCGACTTTTTATCTTCTCTTGTCCATAAATGGAATGTTCCTTTTGCAATGTCATATTTTGGTTCAAACCATGCAACTCTTGCATATATTCCTATCGAACTGCTAAGATCAAGATATGTAAATCCAGGCTCCTCGCTCAAACTTGCTATAACAAGTTTTGTCTCGAGTCCTGCCGAGCCATACACTCCACCATTGAGATATTTAAATCCCACGCCTGCATTTGCCTCAAGAGATGGTTTTAATGTTAGTGACGAATCTCCCTCAAGTTTATTTTCATTAAAATCATATGTTATGGTATCCGCAAAATCCGCTTCAATTGCTCCTGTTATTCCTATAGTTACCGGTATAACCCATACAACAAACTGCCAGTCAAACTCTGCTGATGCCTCAGCCGTCACGCACAGATAACCTGTTCCTGACGATAATGTTCCGTCACTATTTACGCCTGCCTCTGCATATCCGCTTGCCGTCACCTCTACGCCTTTATCAAAACCTGCCATTCCCATGACGCCTTTTTTCTTCTGCTTCTTTTTCAACTGTGCTATGGCAGTCTTCATATTTGTTGAAGCAAACTTTGCCGCTTTAACCTGATTAAGCATTTTTTTGTAATTTTCAAACAGGGCATTATCATCAAAAGTTTCATCATCGACATTAAAACCTATATGGATAGTATCTTCAGACACTTTATAATCCAATGGTATTGAAGGAAAACCAAAATTTAATTCCGTCCCGCCAAATATAGGCACTTTGTCGCTAACAGTTATCTTATTCTCATTTCCAAAACTAAGCTCTGTATGCTCAGTATAATTTGGATTTTCCGCTATCTCAAGCCTAAGCGAAGTTGATATTTGATTTCCATCATTATCATACACGGTTATAAATACTCCCGTACCTACCGAAAAATCATTAATACTTATATCATTGAACTCACCTGTGGTACTGCTTGCAATTTCTTTATCTCCACTTTCCGTTCTCTGAAAAAGTTTATATGATGCTACTGTTTCTGCATCATTGCAAACAGCGGCATCAATAGAAAACTTCCAGCCTGCCGTTCCTTTATTAACCTTTTTATATGTATCAACCAGGTCTACTTTTCCAGCCCCTCTTTTATATACGGCTGACTGTAACCTGTGTGCGTCTAAAGTTGCCGCTTTAATCGTAATCTTTCCTGTGCTCTCATCACCAATACTATATTTAGCATTGTAATCATAATAATTATTACACTTAACAGATATATCATAATTTCCCGTACCCGGATTATCTATTTTAATGGTTCCATAATCACTTGTCGTATATGTACTTCCGCCTATACTAACCGCTGCCCCCGGAACAATCTCTCCATACTGATTCATGACAACAAGTTCATATTGTCCCTTAGGTACATCATCTTCACCGTCATCTGTAGGTTCCCCTCCTGAACAACCTGTTAAGACCAAAGAAGTTGCGACCAACACACACAACAATTTCTTTTTAAACCTTTTCCCAAACTCCATTTACAAAACTCCTTTCTTTTCTCTTCACTAACTGGTATTTACGAAACCGGCATAATCTGTGATTAATTGTACCTATATAACACAAACTATAATCAGTTTCACCATCACTTTACTATTATACTCCTTATGACACAAATTTTCATTTACTTTTTCATGTACTGTTTTCAATTACTAATGCTGATTTTTATCTTTGATTATATTTCAGAATTTCTGTTTTGATTTTTAATGTAAAAATGTATCAATTAGTAATTATTCGTTGTACTAGTGTACTGGCATATCACAATATTTTATCCTGCATAAAGCACTCAAAAATGTATGATGGATTTTCATAATATACGCTGCTGTTATAATCGTCTATCTTGTCACTTATAAAAGAATGATAAACCTCCATAAGTGCATCTACAACACTGATATTTTTTTCACTTGCTACACTCTTTATCAGCCGCTTATAGACTTTTCCTATATCCCAGTGAGACGGAATAGCATATTCACATTCACCGACATTATCGAAATTACCCTGTTTAATATCAGCCTCCCGAATAAAATCATCACTTACCTGTTCGATATTATCGCTGTGATAAACATCCGCCAAATCATATCTTTTTGCCCATCTCTGTGCCTGTTCCTTTATCACAGTGCAATAAAATCCCGTACCAAAATCCTTTGTATTTCTTCCTTTACGGATTTCAAGATGCTCCACCGGCATATACCCACCATGATAAACCGTCATCACCGCCATAACCAAACCTCCATAATCTTTTAATATTTTCTTGAAATAAACTCCCATGCCTCATCAGAATTGCGAAATATTTTCACCTTTTCGCCATAAGAATTTAACTCCTTAAACAAATCCTTTTTCATATCATCAAATTCCAACACCCACTTAATATTATACCTCAAAAAATTCAAAGTCGGCTTTGTATTATAGTGTTCTTTCCCTATTCTTTGTTTTATCCACCGTTTGAATACCCGAAACAATCTTACAGAAGTTTTTTCGTCCAAAACAATAATATAATCACAAATTTCAAAGCTTTCTTTAAGGCATTTCCTTGGTGTTCCTTCTACGATCCATTCATCCTTACTGATGATTTTATTAAAATATAAATCCCGCTCATCAGGTGTTCGTTTTCTATCTCCATCCGGAGTTCTGTCCCAGACAATATTGTCCTTTTCATAATGCGGCACATTATATTTCTTGGATATTTTTCCTGCCAGTGTTGTTTTTCCACTTGCCACCGAACCTATAATATCTATTTTCATTATAACAGTACCACCTTTCCAAAATCACCCGCCATTGTATTAAAATTTTTTTAACCCATTTATAAACTCAGGCAATACCGTCTGGTCTGCATCAAATTCAAATTCCAAAGAATGTGTCATATGGACGCCATATATTTTCCCTTTTACAGCAAAATGACCGCAAGCATCCATTTCAAAAGATATTTTGCTCCCATAACTTATATCTTTAAATTCTAATTTATCACACTTGAATTGATAAAACAGTTCCATTTGCCTGACAAACTGTTCCCACTTACTGCGGTCACATTCATAATCAGCCAGTCCCGAAAAATTCCCCGAAACAACTTTTATCTGAAATGAACAATTATATGGATTGCCACTTACAGCATCCTCACTGTTATATCTATAATTTATTATTTCAATAGAATTACCTGCGTACTCAAATCCACTATTCATAAAAACTTTCCCATTCTTAATATTATTAAAAAACCGGATATTTTTCCCATTCTGTCATCTTCTTTATCTCCTTTACAATCCACTAAACTCTCTTAAACCCAAGATACCTTGTCCCCTGATAACTTAATACACCCTCATCTCCTTCAATCAAAAGACCATACTCTGAATCTTCAACAGAAAACTCTATTCTCTCACCGCTTTTTGTCTGAAATGTTATGTAATAATCTGTAGATGAAGTTGTTCTGTAACCATGCGCTCCCGAAAAATCATTTGCATTTGCATACCTGTGACTTGAAACATCTGCCCTCTTTGCAATCACTGTCGCAGGAACATTTATTAAAGGGGAGTGATTATTTCTATTCCATTGCACTACAACTTTCACCACGACATAGCCTATCACTCCAAAAAAACATATAAAAAACAACACGACCAAAATATCAAATGATGTGTCAAACATCGCATCAGATTCATAAAACATACCTAATATCTCCTCTCCCCAATCAATTCTATATTATTCTCATGATAACATTACATTTAACTATATGCAACAAAATAACCCCTTTCAATCGTATATTCCCCAAAATCAATCCAACTGATAATGTAACAGTTCATCTTTCCATTTCCTACATTCATAAACCTGCCAACCGCTGCCATGTCATTTTTTGTTCATTTCTCCAATAAACAGGAAAACAGTGGCTATAATGTTTAGCAAGTGGCATTTTCAAACTCGCCGGCACTTATGCACCGTATTTTGGTACATTAGTACCGCTGCGTGTTTGTATAGCGCAAGCGTGCCACCTAAGAACATATATAGCCCCTGTTTTCCGTTATTCCTACTACTTAACTGTTACATATATTGCGACATATAAAGCTCATAATAAGCCCCTTTATTTTCAAGAAGTTCATCATGACTTCCAGCCTCCACGATGCCGCCCTTATCTATATACATGATAGTGTCGGCATTTTTTATAGTGGAAAGTCTGTGTGCTATGATAAATGAAGTTCTTCCTTCAAGAAGATTGTTAAGACCTTCCTGAAGTACGATTTCCGTTTCCGTATCAATACTTGAAGTAGCTTCGTCAAGTATAAGGATTGCGGGGTCTGCAAGCAATGCCCTCGCAAATGAGATAAGCTGTCTCTGTCCGACTGAGAGTCTGCTTCCTCTCTCATTTACCTGAGTATTATAACCGTCCTCCATCTCCATAATAAAGTCATGTGCACATACCGTCTTTGCCGCCTTTATTACTTCTTCATCCGTTGCAGTCTTATTTCCGTACCTTATGTTATCCATAATAGTTCCTGAAAATATAAAACTGTCCTGCATCATCACACCCATCTGTGTTCTGAGCGAATGTATTTTTACCTTTGATATGTCAATTCCATCTATAAGAACTTTTCCGCTGTCAACATTGTAAAAACGGCTCAAAAGATTTACGATTGTTGTCTTTCCTGCTCCCGTTGGTCCGACTATCGCTATCGTCTGTCCCTGTTTTACATCAAAACTTACATCTTTAAGAATAGGTACTCCATCCTCATAGCTGAATTTTACATTTTCAAATGATACATCACCCTTTATCGGAGGCATATCCGTTGCGTCAGGTGCGTCCTTAACTTCCACCGGCTCATCTATTGTCTCAAATATTCTTTCAAGATATGAGATTGCAGTTAAAAGGCTGTTATAAAAACTTGCAATAGTATTTATAGGTGCCCAAAATCTGCTTATATAAGCCGTAAATGCGATAAGTACACCGACTGTGACGCCCGACTGTCCGCCGTTTATAATACACGAAACACCAACTACATATATAAATGATGTTGTTATCGTTGATATAAGGTCAACCATAGGACCCATAGCAAAGTTATAATATACCGCCTTAAGCCATGCATTTCTGTAGGACATACTGAGGTCATTAAATATGTCCATGTTTTTTTCTTCTCTTACAAAAGCCTGTGTAACCCTGATTCCGTTAATACTCTCTGCTATGTAAGCATTTAAGTTTGACTGCTTGTTGCTCTGAACCTGCCATGCATGGCTCTGTCTCCGTTTCAAAAACACTACATATATGACAAGCACCGGAAGTCCGCAGAGACATATAAGTGTAAGTTTAGGACTCATTGCAAACATAAATATCAATATAAATATAAGATTGCAAAGGTCGGTTATCGTATTTATAATACCGTTTGAAAGAAGGTCACTAAGGTTGTTTACATAATTTACTACCCTTACCTGAATTTTTCCGTGCGGTCTTTCATCATAATAACTAAAAGGAAGTTCCTGAAGATGTTTAAAAATATCTTCTCTTATTGTATGTATTATGTCCTGACCGACTTTAGTTGTCACATCTATCTTTATCCTTGTGCTTATTACCGAATAGAGAACGATAACACCGGCAAGTGCCGTGAGCATCACAATTGATTTTATATCTTTATCAGGTATATACTTATCCATTTCAATCTGCAAAAACTTCGGAAGAAACATTCCAAGTCCCGATGAGGAAAGCATAAGCACAAGCACAAAAAGCATTTTTCCTTTATAAGGCCTGATATAATCAACAAGTCTTTTAAGCTGCTTAATATCAAATTTCTGCTCTACTACTTCGTCAACATCGTATTTATTTCTAGCCATCTATTTCACCCCCTGTTCTCTCATTTTAGCTGCCATTGGATACTGGTGGTAATAAACCGTCGCATAATATCCGTTTTTTGCAACAAGCTCCTCATGTGTTCCCTGCTCAATAATCCTGCCCTGGTCAAGCACGAGTATCTTATCCGCATCTTTAATAGAAGAAATTCTGTATGCGATTATAAATGTCGTGCAGGCATGATTTATATTTTCAAGCTGTCTCTGAATATAACTCTCCGTTTCCATATCAACAGCCGATGTTGTATCGTCAAGAATAAGGATTGACGGATCTTTAAGTAATGCTCTTGCAAGCGAAATTCTCTGCTTCTGACCGCCTGAAAGACCTACTCCACGCTCACCTACGATAGTGTCGTATCCGTCAGGAAGATTTTTAATAAATAAATTTGCATCCGCCATCTTTGCAACACGCTTTACATCCTCAAAGCTGCAATCCGGTCTTCCGTATGCGATATTTCCCTCGATTGTATCTGAAAAGAGAAATACATCCTGCATTGCAATACCGATATTTTCCCTGAGTTCATACATATCCATGTCTTTAACATTTACACCATCAACATAGACACTTCCCTCTGTCGCATCAAAGAAACGGCACAAAAGGTTCATCACCGTAGACTTTCCTGCACCTGTAGTTCCTATTATTCCGACAGTTTCACCTTTCTTAACATCAAAATTTATATCGTGAAGAATGTCCTCATCATCTGCCTGATACGAAACATGCTCAAATTTGACATTTCCATCAAGTTTCTTGCGGTGTATAGGATTAAGCGGCTTCTTAACATCCGGCTCAGCGATATATGTATTGTAGATTTTTTCAACAGAAGTCGTAAATCTCTGCATATCATTGATAAGCCAGCCCGCCATACGAAGCGGCATTGTGAGCATCCAGAGATAACCATTCACTGCAACAAGGTCACCCATTGTCATCTGACCGTTCACAACCATAATACCGCCGACAAGCATAAGTACCAATGTAAGAATATTTGAGAAAAGTTCAAACAGCGGCACATATTTTTTCCAAACATTTGCCGCGCCAAGCTCAGAATCCCTGTACTTATCATTCTCAACGGCAAACTTTTCCATCTCATAATCTTCTTTTGCAAAAGCCTTAACAACCCTGTTTCCACTTACATTTTCCTGAACAAAAGTATTAAGACTTGAAAACGCATTACGGCAGTTTCTAAAAGCAGGCTTAACACTCTTTGCCTGAAAATATGTGGTAAGTGCCGTAAGCGGGAGCACGAGCACCATGCAGAGAGCCATTTTCAGATTTGTCGCAAAAATCATGATAAGAGCTATCACAAAATACAAGACATATTCATATGTAACATATATTACATACGCAACAAAATGTCTGATAGCATCCATATCACCGGTCTGGCGGCTCATCAGGTCACCTGTTCTGTTCTTGTTGTAAAAAGCAAAATCCTCCTGAAGAAGTTTTCTGTAAACAGTGTCACGCATACTGTAAAGAACATTCTGCGAACTCGTCTCAAAAAGCACCTGCGAAAAAAATCTGCATATTCCTCTTATTATAATAGTAACAATAAGCACGATAATAAGATTTTTAAGCATACCGTACTGTTCATGCTGAATAACTCTGTCAACGATAAGTTTTGAAACATACGGACTCACCAAAGCACAAGCCGCAACAATAGTAGTCAGCACAATGCCCCAAAACATACGCCAGCGGTATTTCTTCAGAAACGAATAAAACCATTTCATCGGTGTCATTTTTCTTGTCCTCCTTTTTCTGTTCATGTACTCTTTTTCTTCTGTTTTTCGTAATTGTTAATGCTTACACCTAGTGTGCTGACCTATTCATATTTAGCTAAATAACAACATGCCAGTACACTAGTGTATTGCCAACTCTGTCATTTGCACATAGCTTTATATCTAATATCAAGTTTGCCGGTAAACAATAACTTACGAAAGTTTCTACAGTATAGCACAGCAGACATATAGATAATATAATAAACATATAAAAAAATTGCATAAACCTATCATATATCAAAATCATATAATACTATTTTAAGCCGCAAAGATACTATTTTGCTTTATTTTTTGCTATCTTTATCACAGACTTATATTATTGAAAAAATCGTTTATATGTTATATAATATCTGCAAACAAAATCAGTGCAAACTAACATTTTCACACCTCATTATTTTTAGTATTATGATGCACGGAGCAACAACATATAGAAATATAACAATTCGTGACAGCAATTTAGGTAAAGAATATTTTCCCAAACATCATATCACTTCTGATAAAACGGCATAACACCAAAGAACGGAGAATCACTATGGAAAAAAACATTAAAAATCTTTATGAATACTGCGATGGACTTAACTCACCTATAGAGGCCTTTTTGCATACCTCGATACCGGACAACTTCCCAATCCTCCCACACTGGCACTATTTTTTTGAAATTATTCATATATTAAACGGAAATGTAGAAGTTACCTGCAATGAAAATGTTTATAATCTTACTCCGGGCGACATTATTATCTTCTGTCCGAAACATATACATTCAATTTATGAAACACCAGCCGAAGCCAGTGCCCCAACAACTGAAACAGATATTTTAACTTTCAGTAATTTATTTGCAAACAGTCCTTCTGGCAATAAATATGTGTCAAACAATAATATTTCCATCGCCAAAAAAGGTCTTTCTTTAAGTAAAAAAGCCTGTTTAAGTCCGCTTTCAACCGATGAAATACATCCTAAGATTGACAAAAAACACGGTTCTATCCAGCCTGTTCCCGACAAAACAATATTATCGAAAAGCTGTAATATACGCTATCAGGTATTAAAATTTGACCTTAACTTTCTTCATATATCAGGCAACTACAAATCAAGATTTTTAAATATGATGAATGTTGCTTATGAACAAAATCCGGAAAATATATTTTTTTCAAAAGAGGATTTAAAAAACTATCAGATTTACGAACTCTTTGAACAATGCATTGAAGAAATAAAAACAAGACAATATGGATACGATACACTCATCGGCACAAATATCGCAAAACTCCTTACATATCTGAGCCGTATATGGATATCAAAAGGCATAGCTGTAGACGAGAAAATACTCTGTGCATCAGCCCCTGACAATCCATTTGACAACATCACGGAATATATTGACCGACATTACAATGAGCAGCTTCAAGTAAAAGAACTAGCAAAGATGTGTAATATGAGTTACTCAAACTTTGCCCGTTCATTCAGACAGCTTTATAACCAGTCATGCAAGGAATATATAGAATTTATACGGCTTAATCGTGTAGCAGACCTGCTTATATATACCGACCTTGACTTAAATTATATAAGTCAGGAAACAGGATTTTCGGATTGCAGCCATCTGATACGCTCGTTTAAACAGTGGAAAGGAATGACCCCTAAGGTCTGGAGGAGAGAATATGGAAATTCATGAGAGATTATGATATACTTGTCTAGTTAGTTGTCCCACCTATACCTGGCAACAGGCATAGGTGTTTAAATGAATAAATCATATCTTTTTGCCTATGCCACATTATATCATATGCAAAAAGGTTATGCAATATACATATACCAGAAACGAGGCACATTATGAACTACTTAAAAAATTTTTACGGTCATCTCAGTACAATTCTACACCACAAAAATCTTGTAAGACATTACTGCTTTAAAGCAGGTCTTTACAAGCAAGGGATCATGCACGACTGGTCTAAATATAATCCGATAGAATTTTTTGCAGGTGTAAAATATTATCAGGGTGGCAAAAGAAGCCCAAACTTTGCTGAAAAAGAAGATAAAAAATATTCTTCAGCATGGCTTCACCACAAAGGACGCAACAAACATCATTTTGAATACTGGATAGATTTCGCAATAAACCCAAGAGACGGTCTTGTCGGTATGCCTATGCCTACAAGATATGTACTCGAAATGTTCTGTGACCGGATTTCCGCAAGCAAAAACTATAATCGTGACACCTACAATGACTCTTTCCCATTGGCATACTATAACAAAAATAAAGATTATTATGTAATGCATCCTAACACACGGGAATTGCTCGAAAAACTGCTGTCTATGCTTGCTGATGAGGGCGAAGAAGCAACTTTTAAGTACATTAGGGAAAATATTGACTGGAAGAAATCGAATAAGTATTGAAATTAAAACAGTAAAAATGAGAAATATTTTTTGAAGAAAAGTAAAAATATTAAAAGTAAAAAATTAAAATTTAGAAAAAATCGGGGAATAATAATTTATTAGTTAAAGGTGGATATGTTGTTATCCACCTTATAAGCAAAAATTAAAGCATAAAGTCTGTCATGTCGTTATCTTTACCCCAAAAATCTTTTTCAAGCCATTTTTCCTGTCTGCTTTTAAAGACAATAACCGAGTCAAGATTTTTATCTATATGAGGTTTTAATTCATTTTGCATTTTCGTTAATTGAACTTTTGAAATCTCACCTTCAAATACCGAATTTTGTATATGTGACAGATATTTTTTACATATCTTAAAAACAGACCTCCATCTTTTTGCCCCTTTATCTTCTAGACTTATATCATATACCAAAACTACATACATTTTTTACCACCATATTTTAAACCCTTCATATTCTTTTTCTCCAATTATGTGCTTTATCAATTTATATAATTCTAGACGAATTAAATATTGATAAGAAACCTGTCGTCCTAATTCCTTATGTTTAATTGTCTTTTTTAATGAATTTTCAAGTTCCTTCACAATCAGCTTTGATGCTTCTTTTTTCAAATGTAAAAAATTTAACTCCTGCGTAAAACTTTCTTCTGTAATCTGTTGTCTATTTAACAATGAAAAAATCAATCTGTCACCTATTAAAGGTTTAAAAACTTCAGATATATCTAGACACAACGAATAACGTCTTACACCAGGCTCATGCAAATAACTGATTGTCGGATTTAACTGTGTATGATAAACCTCGCTCAATGTTTTTGAATAAATCAATGAATTTACATATGATATCAACGAATTTATCATATTATCAGGTGGGTGCATTACTCTTTTTTCAAACTTTATTTCCTGATTTACTATAACATTCCATGCCGCATAATATTGTTGTCTTATATTTCCCTCAATACCCATAAGTTCATTTATCGTATTTGTCTTTTCAATCTGTTTCCGCAGTCCATCTATTTCATTCATCCATTTTGAAACATCTTTACCTCTGCCATTATAATATCTTAAATTTCTATATATATTGAAAGTTGCCGCATCTATGATTTTTTGAGCAATTTTCAGTCTTTTCACACTATCCTGATAGTACTCCACCTGATTAACCAATAACTGTCCGGCAAGCAATGATTCTCTCGGATAATAACTTCCCGTATAAAAATTATAATAATTAAAAAAGTGAATCGGAATACCATACTGAGAAATATAATTTAAAAACGCTGTATTAAATGACATTTCTGACATAACATAAATATCTGAAATCCGCTCTATAGGAATATCTCTTTTTTCTCCCTCATATGTGCGAAATTGCAATGTATTATCTTTTCTTTTAATTTCACCATCATTGTAAACATAAAAACTTTGCTTCATAGACACACTCCCCTCAAATTAAACACAAATCACGATATGCACATTTTGAACACAACTTTGTTTTCTTCATAATTGGCGGTCTTTTTTCCTTTTTAATTTTAACAATATCTTCAATTACAAATTGTAGCTGATTTTCGTCATCTTTTGATAATTCAACCATAACATTTTCTTTTAACAATGGATAATCAATTTTTGCCTTTAATCCATCTACTCCACGCTTTTTTAAATAATACAGATAATATTTAACTTGCCATATTCCTGCCTGCTCTATTGACTTACTTTTTTTAATCTCATGTAACTCACGATGTTCTTTTATAAAATCTATATTAATCTCTCCATTAATCTGAATGTGTTTCTCACTTCTTCCATAACTTGTCTCATCCAAAATCTTTCCAAGCTGCACATCCTCATTACCTGATTCCATATTAATTTCATGACAAAAATACCACAATTTACGCTTACACACAAAATAATAATAAATCATTACTCCTGTTATTCTTTCTTCCATACATTTTTCTCCTTCCATGCTTAATATTTGGCAGTTGATATTCCACTATGTTTCTATTAAATTGGTAATGGTGCAAAAAATTCAGTTGCAGAAGCCATAGGCTTTACATTCCATTATGTTTCTATTAAATCTTTGTTGAGTGTGAAGAAATCCTTTTTGTTGAGTTCTTTACATTACAATATGTATCTATTAATCCAAAAGTAAAATTATCCGAATATCTTTCGTGACTCAACTTTACATCCCATTATGTTCCTATTAAATCTCGTTTACCCGTGCAGATGATTTATCAGAAAAAACATACATTTACATCCCATTATGTTCCTATTAAATCTGCGTTTAAAACTCTTGCTATGTCCCGTGCCACACTCTTTACATCCCATTATGTTCCTATTAAATCTACAAGTAAAATTATATTGTTTATAGTTTTTCTTACTTTACATCCCATTATGTTCCTATTAAATCTCTTCTTGTGCAGATTTTAAATCAATAGTAAGTTTTCTTTACATCCCATTATGTTCCTATTAAATCAGTGATAGGTAAAATCTTTCGCCAGCCAAAACAAATCTTTACATCCCATTATGTTCCTATTAAATCGTTTAACTCATCAACAGATAAGCCAAAGTTATTGACCTTTACATCCCATTATGTTCCTATTAAATCAGGATTACAGTTAGTAGACCTTTTAACAGGTCTGCCTTTACATCCCATTATGTTCCTATTAAATCGGTGTTTCTTATGAAGCATTAACTACAATTAAATTCTTTACATCCCATTATGTTCCTATTAAATCAAGTTTTGAAGTTGTTGCATCAATCTTTGAGATACTTTACATCCCATTATGTTCCTATTAAATCTACAACGATAACACAGGGCTAGGTCTATTAAATACTTTACATCCCATTATGTTCCTATTAAATCACCGTCAACAGCAACTCTAAAATTTAAAGGACGAACTTTACATCCCATTATGTTCCTATTAAATCTTAACTCATCTACAGATAAATTAAAGTTATTCAACTTTACATCCCATTATGTTCCTATTAAATCCGAGTGCTCCGGTCGGATTTCTGAGTGAAAAGGCTTCTTTACATCCCATTATGTTCCTATTAAATCCGTAACACTTGCATCATGTACCAGTCAGGCAAATGGCTTTACATCCCATTATGTTCCTATTAAATCTGTCGGCTGACTCGAATATATTCGACTTTAACATCCTTTACATCCCATTATGTTCCTATTAAATCTTTGTCTGCCGCTTTTTGCAACCCTGTTATAGAGTTCTTTACATCCCATTATGTTCCTATTAAATCTTAATTCTTGCATCAACTATCTGTTGAATATCAGCCTTTACATCCCATTATGTTCCTATTAAATCTCCTGTCTGCTAACTCTGATATACTCCACCTTAACATCTTTACATCCCATTATGTTCCTATTAAATCCTAGCTGAAGTGCTATGTTATTTCTTAAACAATTTACTTTACATCCCATTATGTTCCTATTAAATCTCTCTACTGATTAAAGATGTGTATTGACCGCTACACTTTACATCCCATTATGTTCCTATTAAATCGAGATGACGCCGATAAAAACGATCAAAAAACATTTCTTTACATCCCATTATGTTCCTATTAAATCAAAACAAGTACAAGATTGTGTATAGTGCAAATGGCTTTACATCCCATTATGTTCCTATTAAATCAAACATTCTTGAAGCAAATGAGTATTTTTTGAAAAGCTTTACATCCCATTATGTTCCTATTAAATCTGTTTCGTTTTTTTCTTCTAAAAACACCTTTTCAATCTTTACATCCCATTATGTTCCTATTAAATCCGCCTTATCAAAGGCTTTTTCTAATTCTGTATTTTCCTTTACATCCCATTATGTTCCTATTAAATCTTAACTCATCTACAGATAAATCGAAATTATCGAGCGGCTTTACATCCCATTATGTTCCTATTAAATCCCATACCTATATAATACTCTATTTTCTACGATTTTCAACCTCCTTTTTGTCTACCCCCGAAAAAACAAGTCAAGTAGATGTTCGCAATCTGCTCAATTACTTGCTCACAACGCTTCTCACACCACACGAATCAATGGATTGTCAACTCTCCCACAAAAATGCACTTTCTTAGGTCGACAATAGCACAGCAATCATTTCTAAACTACTATATCTCTTAGTACCTTTTGCACTTCAACAGATTGTATTAACATACGCATTTTCATAATTCCTGATTTGATATTTGGTTGTCCACATCTGATACTGTCTTTATGTTCTGAAATGCAACAATCCTTATGCCAACATTCCCCCATTTCTTTTCCTTTTATCGACCACATTTCATTTTCTGTTAATTCCCCAGCTAATGATTTCATTACCCTTTCCGTAGAAAACCTCTTAAATCCTGCTAAGTATTTTAAAGTTTTCTCGTCTTGTATTTTCGATAAATTAATATGGTGATTTTCTATTGTTTTCAGTATTTCCATACGCATCTTTACCTTATCCTTTTTACCAGTCCCTGTCCATTCCACAAGTTTATCAAAAGTTAAAATCAAATATTCAAAGCAAATCATATCAAGTATTACAATGTGGCTATCCGATTTGGCAGCATATGTTCTGAGTAATCTGTATTTATTCCGAATATCCTGATTATCAACCACATAGTCAAATGCAATATAATATATATTATTATCATTAGCATCTATATGTGATACTGCATCTAATATCCCCTGATTGCTCCCTTTGCTTTCTACCTCTAATTCGCCACCAAAGAAAAGCTCATTTGCCAACTGCCAAAAATATAATCCTGCACCTGTATCCTCTGTCCATAAATATTTCATTTTATTCCCCATTTCTACACACACTATAACTCATCTTGAAGTGTTATTTTATTGTCATCAAGCTGCAATATTTTAAAACTTTTATCTGATACATTCAAGCCATCACAATTTCTTGAAAAAAGCATATACTGATTAGAAAACTCAAAATTAATAAATCTTCTTATATCATCGTCAATCAGAATGTCTGCATTATCAATAACAATAAAACAATCCCTGCATTTTTTCAGATTTTCTTTCATATTCTCTGATTTGTAATTAAACAATTTTATTGCATTATATTCCTCTGTCAACTTAAGATCCTCAAGTATTTCATATAACACTGTTTTCCCTGTTCCACTGTCTCCGCCAACCAGTGTTATTCTATCATCAAAAAATAATTCATACGAAAATGGAGCTGCTTTAAATGAAATATTTTTATAAATCATCTTTTTCCCTCCTCTCATATTCCTTACTCCACCATGCACTATATCCTGCACTCCCTGTCACAATCTCATCACCATTAAACCTGATTTTTGTATTATCCGAAACATAAACAAAACTTGGTCTTGACATATATATCTTAATATTATCCATCTCAAATATTATTTTTAGTACATTAGGTCCACATTCCTCTACACATACAACTTTATCCGGATGTTTTATAATATTTAACAAAGTTTTGCATCCTGATGATAAATTTCTGATTGTTCCCAAACCGAACTTTGTCTGAATATGCTTGTCTGGTGTTAATACAGCATCATCCGCCTGCTTGATAAGATTTATATCTCTTTCTGTCATCTCCTCATTACAGGTGTTTAAATTAAAGTAGAGGTCGTTTTGTATTATCCAGTCCTCACAATTTTTCTTATCTGTATATATATCTATCATTTATATCCCTCCATTTTATTCTGTCATATAATCAATCGGATATTCACAATCTGCTCTGCTACTTCCTTGATAGTGTTAAAGTATGTTTCCCTCTCTCTCCGTTTTCGATAACCCGATACCTTTTCCCGTCTCCTCATCAAAATCGTACACAAAATCTGTACGATGTATATCCGTTTTTTCGATAACGCCTTCTATACCTTCCTTTGAATATTTATTATATATAGTTACACTTAAAGTCAATTCATCAAGCTTTGTTTTTAATATTTCTTTGGCTTCTCTCCCTAAATGTCTATCGTATATTTCACTCTGATACTTTTCTATTAAATCCTCATTTTCATTGTAAATTTTATCAGGCATCACAGACACACTCTCTATCATTCTGAATTTTTTCTTACCATCCATTTTACTCAGTTCGTTCACAGATAGTTTCTGAAAATATTCAAGATATGCTTCTATTTCTTTATAATATTCAGTATTTACTATTTTTTCCGTATCGTAAACTTCGTTGATATAATTTATTTTCTGTTCTTCAGTAAATAGCTGATTCTCATAATCGCCCATACATTCCCAAGAACGCTCAAATAAATCCCGATAATATATTCCTGTGTTGTTAATTCTGTTTTTTACTTGTCTTTTTGCATTTTCTGTTTTATAAATTTTTATATTAGGTTTTGACGGAATATATCTACCTTTTCTATTGCAGCGTCCCATACGCTGTAACAAACTGTCTGCGGTACACATTTCCGTATAAAGTATATCAAAGTCTATATCCAGACTCGCCTCTACAATCTGTGTTGTCACCCATATACCTATGCTTTCTCTGTTTTCCGAAAACTGCATTATATTTTTTTCAAGCATTTTTCTGTGTTTTTTAATATATCTTGCATGTAACGAATATACATTGTCCGTATATTCTTCCAACAAACGATATGTTTCTTGTGCTTTTTTTACAGTGTTGCATATAACAAGCACTTTTTTTGTTTTTGATTCCTCTGCGATTTCTTCCAGATTAAATTCCTGTTCATATAACTTTATCATATGTCTCTGCATCACATTTTCTGCCGAAAAATCTTCAAAACAATATGTCTCATTTTTTATCAATCCATATTTGTTCATAAAATCAAGCAATACCGGTGGGAGTGTTGCTGTCATAATAGCAAATTTTCCTCCCATCTGTGAAATCGTTTTTAAACCATATATAAGTGCCGCAACAATTCTTGGTTCATATGACTGTATTTCATCTATTATAACCTTTGAATATTTCAATGTTGCTGCCATTATTTCTGTTCCCAATGCTTTATACACAAATAAAAACAACTGGTCTACAGTAGATATTGTTAATGGTGCACTAAACATTTTTGTCTTTTCAAACTTTTCTTTTGCAGACTTTTCCTCCGCATCTTTCTCCTGTTCATCAGCAGATTCCTCTATATACTTTTGCAAACTCTCAGAGTGAAGCAACGCAGCATCTTTAAAATTATATTCCTCCCGTATTCTTTTATATATTGCATTTGAAGACACTTTAAGCGGCAATGTATAAAACCCCTTTTCTCCGTTAAGCCAATATAAGGCTGCTTCTGTTTTTCCCGAACCTGTAGGTGCGATTATGACAACATTGCTGTCCGCTTTTTCTCTCATATACTTCTGAACCGCTCTCATATTTTTTCCATATCTTTTATCAATATTATTTATCAGTATCTTCTTTTCAAAATCAACCTTTTCCTCGGATTCAATTTTTCCACTGCTTACTGTCCAGTCAAATTTATTTAGCATTCCTTTTATAAGCATATATTCTTGCCATATATCCTCATTTATCACAACATTAGGATATGCTTTTGAGTTGACAAAAAGGAGTTCCCTGCCTCGATTTCTCATACTGGTTTTCCATTCACTTGCTTTGCAAAATTCATTAAAACAATCTTTAAAATATTTTTCTGAAAACTCTCTTATTTCACACGCTTCAAACTCATCATCCCTTGTATGATGATAATAAACTGCCGTTACAAGGCATTTAAAATCTTCCTTTGTTATGTCATCAAATTCTTTTTGCAATTTTTCAAAAGATAAAGTCAAAGCACTAAGAAACCCATGCGGAACCTGTGTTATATTTTTATACTTTCCATCTCCCCCATCAGATAGCTTTGCCTGAAAAACAAGATTTGCCTTTCCAACATCATGATATTTACACGCAATATAAATAAGATTTTTTTCCTTTTCAGTAAAATATTTTCCATACTGTTCAAAAAATTTTTCCGCACATTCAACAGTCTCGTCTAAGTGTTCCCTAAGTGTTTTTTGTTCTTCGTAAACATCGTTAATGATATTGTTCTTCTCATTTTCCAATGCCGCAATCTCAGCTTTTGAAAGTATGTCAGCCATTTCTTCTATTAAATCTGAATACACTTTCTCAACTTTCTCTTTTTCATTATATTTTAATATGTGCTTTTTTGATTTAGCGTAAAAATTCATTTTCATCCCCCTAAATTTTTCATCCCAAAATGTATCTATTATATTTTCTTTAGGCAAATGCGACAACTGTTTCTCCGCCCTCATAATCATCTACATAGGCATCAAAAACTGTTTCTCCCTTTGGGAAATAATATGCCTTTACTTTTCCACCATCTTTTTTCCATCTTCTTACACCCTTTATAATCTCATATTCTTTTGTAAGTGTATAGGTCGTTGCTGATTTAATATCACCTTCCTCAAAACACTCAACTGGTATATAAATATCCATCTTAGGCTCTGCTTCTTCTTCCTGATGAATATTGACAATATCAACACTTTCAATATCCAGCAAATCTTCATATCTTCCTAATGCAGGATATTTTTTCGGTGATAAAAGGGACTTATAGATTATATCAAAATCTTCATCATTTTCCGGTGCAATATGTATAACCATTCTATTTTCGCAAACAAGTTCCACATTTGCAATTCCTTTAAAAACACCATACTCCTTATCTTTGTCTTTCACGCATATCTGATGCCTGCCCGCTTCATATTTACTGCCTGCGTTAAAAGAATATCTTGTATAAAGTTCTGAAACTGTTCCCTGATTACATCCCTGGATACTTATTCTCAATCTATGCAACTCCGTAAATCCGCATATGGCATGAACCATTCCTGATACCGTAGAATATGGCGGTAAGGGATATGTTTCTTTAATAATAAAACTGCTCGGTTTACGATAATTTGCAAGTGTCTGATAACACTGAAGTCTTATCGCTCTACTAATTGCTTTCTCCATAATATTTATCAACTTCCTTTTTCAACTGCTCAAATGCTTTTCCTATTGTATCAGCATTTAATTTTTCACGAATCTCCGTATCATTTTCAAATGTATCTGCTGCAACTCCTACAACAGTATTCGCTTTAATATCTTCACTCTGAGCTACTATCTCTGCCAGTCTTTTTACACCTAACTTATTATTGTCAAGTTTAACCTGATTTTCAAAGAAAGGATTTTTTCTCTCATAGCATCCTCCTATTATAAATAGAGGGCTCATATTTTCTCGTCTTCCTTTAATATCACGATAGAGATACTCAATTCCGTCTAATAATGTTTTAACCCTGTCACTTTTTTTCTCCTGCGAAATAGATATTTCTCCGTCCACTCCAACACAATCTAAATCTATTGATACCGTATATGTATAGTATGAACGCTGAATTTCACTCTGTGCAATCGCATTATCCAGACCAGCCCTCTTAGCCATTCCCATATTTGTAAGAAATTCCAAATCACTCTGATATGGCTCAAGAGCAATCGCATTACTAAGTCTTGCTACCGCACTTCTGGTTGATGCTCCGCCTTTCTCTCCTTTTCCGTCTTCCTTAGATGTTGTTTTCATATATCCAAAAAGGTCGATTTCGGGATAATCTTCAATTGTCGCTGACGGTGCGAACTGCACAACACCACTTTTTCCGTCAACAGGTGTATTATCCCACTTTAACTGCCTTACAAGGCTGTATCTCATAGCCTGTCTTGAAATATATGAATACTGCTCATAATTTCCTCTTGTCATTTTTTTAAGTGTAGTTATATTTCCGATGCCCTCTCCATAATTAGCACTTTCTGCTAAAAAAATCATAGTAATTGTTAAGCCTTTATTATCCATTTTCGTTTTCCTCCTTACTTACATGATGACTTCCTTTTAACCCTAAAACAAACGCATATCCATATTGATTGAATTTATCTCTATCCTGTAACATATCAACAAAACCATTTGGCACATCAAGTCTGCTTGATGTATATAATCTAATAATAACATCCATAAATCTTTCCGTATTACCTACCGAAAGTGCATTTGTCAGTCTGTAAATCGTTCCTCTTATGCACTCATCAGAAACAACTCCTTTTGCGGCTAAAATTGCTTTTCTCAATTCATATCCGCTATTTCTCATAGACCATACATTCATTTTCTTATTACCTCCTTCATCTTGTACAATCATAAATGTCCTGACCTGAATCTTAAATACAAGCACTGCCCTGCTCAAAATACTTTCTGTTTCAATACTTGCCTTTATAAGCCTGTTTATAAGCCTGTACTGATTATTATAACTTATCAGATTTTCAATCGAGCTTTCATACACATTTAAAAAGTCATTTTTTATCTTCACATTTGGATGTTCTGATAATTTTTCTAAATATTCCATTATCTTCTTATCTTTAAGAATATTTAGAATATCTTTGTGTAATATATTGAAAGTATATCTGTCTTTTTCATTTGTTCCTCTTAGTATCACAGGTATATTGTTAAGCTCTCTAATCTTTAATTTAAATACAGTATTTAAAGTCCTTGCAACCCATGTAGCGTACTTTTCTCCGATATGCTTTGCATTTTCTTTCAGTACTACCGTTCCCATTTTATTAGAATCTATTAATGCCTTAAGACTACAATCTATATTTTGAAAAACAAACTTATTTCCAACCAGACGAAATCCCAAAGGAACAAGTGCATACAGATAAGCACATAAAGGACATATATACGCATCAACTTTGCAGTTCCAAAATGCCGAACGCTTTCTTGAGAGGTCATCTGCCATATCATTCATAAAGGCAATTGAAATCTTTTCTTTACTGTCTATCATCGTATTACATTCAATACAATATTCCTTAGATTTTTCATGTGATTTTTGCAGATAATCTTTTAAAGGTTTTGAAAAATCTTTTTCAAACATCTCACGCATATCTTTTGCCGCATTTGCCCTAAGCAAAAAACTCTTGCCATTCCAAAAACGATTTATGTAGTTGTAAATTACACTTTTCATACAAAAAGTTTCCCTGCACAATGGCTGTTCCAAAAAATCTTCAAGTTCTGACAATCTTTTCAGAATCTCATCAGACTCCATTTTCATATTTATTTTTTTACTTTTAAGATTTTCATACACTTCCGGATTTTCAATTTTGTCACGAATATTTGCAAAACCACTTTTGTAACTACTCGACGTCATCTTATCTGTAATGTATTTCAAGTCATCTTTTACATTGTTGTTTTTTTCTATACCATCTCCTTTTTCTATAACTCCTCTGCACTTTTCAATTCTATTTATAATTTCCTGATATGTACACATTGGACCATAAATTTCTACAAATGCCTTAAAGTACATATCTGTCCAGTCTGCATTTAATGCAAACTCACGACTTATGCAGAGTACTTGTTCTTCTTCATCAATCCAAAAATCCTCACCTTTTCTTGCCTTGAAAACATGAAGCATATTATACATTCCTACAATACCTGCATTTTTCAGGAAATCACCTTTTGTAATCTTGATTGGCTCCAAATATTTCACTCCCCTCTACATAACGATTTCAAATTTACCATGCCCTTCTGACCTTCTGCACCCTAACCCTGCCATATACAAAAAGTTCAAAAGTTCAGGTGTCCCAGTCAATTTATAAATCCCTATATTAGCATCTATCATATGTTCAAATACACACTGAACAACCTTTTTTCCTTTTATTGGAACAATTGAAAAACCATCTGTTGAAATCGGTACATCAAGTTTTTTCAGCATAAAATCAACATTTTCTCTCAAAACTTCTCCAAATTCATCATCTTCATAAGTGTAATAAATATCGGAATTGTCGTCAGAATTATGTCTTCTGACAATAAGAGAACTCAACATTTTCACAACAATCTCTGAATCCCTTATTTCCTTTCGTTTTTGTGCAACGATAGACACAAGTTTTATAGAATTACACTTCATGGGATAACTTTTTCCATACATAGTCTTGAAAGACTTGAGCATCTGTATGCTTTCCGCAAGATCAGCGTCACTAAAGAACACCTCAAAACAAGGCATCCCTAGTGAGATCTGTTCTTTTTGAAACTTTGCATTTGGAAGATAATATGAAAATGTATAACTTTTCATGACAGATTTGCTCTTGTCGTAAAGACTCATATGAAATTGTTCTGAATAGTTCAATGTTGCCTCTTTAAAAAAACTAATCATGAGTGATTCCAAACTTTTTGGCAAAAATTGTTTTTCCAAACTAAAAGTTAATTTGAACTGGTTCATTTTTTCACCCCTTTCTATAATCCATAATTATTTCTTCAATCATTTCAACTCTGATTATTTGAATGATTGAGTTTAGTATATCACTTTTACATCAAAAGTCAATAATTAAATATAATTTATTTGGATGAATATTTATTCGACACAAAATAAAATTAATCCTTACACTCTTTTTTCTTTACAATCTTTTTCTTTTCACCTATACTTAATATACATTTTGGGATGTAAAAAATAAATTATATTTAATTATTTCAATTTTAATAGCTACATTATGGAAATCATTCACTTCCCTATAAAAAAAGCATCTCTCCTAGTGCTGATATACCCCTCTAAAGCAACAGATTTTATATCTAATCCGTCTACTTTAGAAGTATCATGTCAACACAAAGAAAAGATGCTTTTTCCATTTATATTTTTCCAAATATTACTATACTGATATCAAAAAACATTTTAACACAAACAAACACATAACAGTTTGCTACATTGTCACGCAATTTTCTTCTATAATATGCTCAATCTCCTCAACACTTTTCTGCGTTGCAAGTGAAATCTGTTCCAATGTAAACTTATTTTTATACATATTTATAATAATCGTTTCATTGGTTCTTTTCATTCCTCTGGCTTCTCCCCTCGCTTCTCCTCTCGCCTCTGCTCTTTCTTCTATTCCTAAACTTAAATTACACATCACACTCACATCCTCTCTTAATTTTGTATCAACCGGAATATTATATTCTTTTTCAAGAATATCAAATTTCTGTGCCTCTGGCAGTTCATTTGATAGTAATGTACATATCAAACGATGTAATTCATATTTTTCTTCATATTCCGGCAATGTATTGGTTATACCTATCAACACAATGTTTATCAGATCAAGATTCCCCTTCCAATCATATGGCTCTAAAATCTCATCTTTTGCAAGATGTATATGCGACATGCTATTGTACTTCATATTCATACATATCCATATGCTAAACACCTGATTTATATCATCATAATTTGAATTCACAAAATCTCTTTCTTTTTGTGATGATATCAATCTGCTCACATAAAAGATTGCCCTATTTAATATTTCATATGCTGACGGTTCATCTTTTTGACATTCTACATTTATTATAATCTTCGACAAATTGTTTTGGGACTTATCCGGCAGCGGCATTCTTACATAAAATATAATATCAAACCTTATCATCCCCTCATTTATTTCATTATCTTCTGTATTAAATCCTTTTATCTTCTCACCGGATACATATTCTGCATTTGTCATACCAGGTTCAATAGGTACTACTCCTATTTCAGGTTCTCCTTCAATATACTTTACAACATCTTTCGGATTCATACCTTTAAATGCACCAACAGTTTTTACTAATATATTTGCTAATATACTCTTTTGTGCAATCAGCTTCTTTGCATACGCATCATATTGTGCCTTATCATCTGCTGCACTCAGCACATTTTTTATTTCTGTATTCAACTTTTCATTCCCCCTCTTATCTTTTTGCATATCACCTCTTATATACCTTATACTCATATTCTTTGATACAATTATATTAAAGATACACTACAAACGCAACTAAATTAATTTTAATATTAATACCTAAAATTTAAATCCATTTATCCCTTATATCAGGATTGTTTAATCCCAAATTTTATGCTAAACTATTCATTACATTTGTTGTCTGACACCTACACACAGCAAATGCAGCAAGTTTTACACAATAATATGTCCCACAGCAATAACGCAACGGTATTTTTATTCTCAACAACATTTGCTTTGACATAACTATATTTACACAAAAACAGCAGAACGAGGTTTTTTATGACTAGATTAAAAGAATTTCTTTTCAAATACAAACACGCAATTATTATTTTATATATGCCGATTTATCTTTTATGGTTTACAAGTCTCGAGAAGAGAACCAATGTGCATTTCACCGACATTCATTGCAAGATTGATGATTATATACCATTTTGTGAAGTTTTTATAATTCCTTATCTTTTATGGTTTTTATATGTCGCAGTCAGTTTAATATATCTTTTCTTTCAGACAAAGCATCTCGACGATTTTTATAGATGCTGTGCCGTGCTGCTGCTAGGAATGACAACCTCACTTCTCATTTATACGATTTTTCCAAATCAGCAGACAATGCGGCCTAAAACCTTTGACCACAGCAATATTTTTACTACTATCATTGACATACTTTACCGAACCGACACGGATACAAATGTTTTTCCAAGCATCCATGTGTTCAACTCGATTGCAATCCATTTTGGCATAAGCCGCAGCTATTATTTTAGAAATGTCGATGATGTTAATATTGTTAAGAACGACAAAAAAAGAAAAGCGATTAAAATCATCAGACTTTCATCGCTTATACTTTGTATTCTTATCTGCATATCAACGCTGACACTTAAACAGCACTCATTTTTAGACCTTGTCGGCGGTTGTGTATTATTTGCTTTTTATTACACGATTATTTATATCAGACCTTTCAGGCAGACTAAGCTTTCAACAGATTGCTAAGCTCGGCGAACTGTTCAAGACTTAATGCCTCTCCTCTGACCGTTGCAGGAAGTCCCATTTTTTCTAATGCTGTGACAACCTGTTCTTTATTTACACTTAGATTTGAAGCATTATTTAATCCGTTCTGAAGTGTTTTTCTTCTCTGATTAAATGATGCTCTTATTATTTTAAACATAAATGCTTCGTCTTTTACATCAACCGGTCTTTCCGCATGGCAGGTAAGCCTTATAACCGCAGATCCGACATTTGGACGCGGCATAAAACAATTTGCCGGAACATTAGCGACTATCTCCGCTTTTGAATAAAACTGTACGGCAAGCGACAATGCACCATAATCTTTTGTTCCCGGTCCTGACTGCATCCTGTCTGCGACCTCTTTCTGCACCATGACCGTTATGCTTTCAAGCGGCACATGACTTTCAAATAATCCCATTATGATAGGTGTTGTTATATAATATGGAAGATTTGCAACAACCTTTATCGGCTTGCCGCCGTTATGCTCCTTTGCCACTTTTGCAATGTCAAGTTTAAGTATATCCTCATTTACAACCGTGACATTGTCATAAGCAGACAATGTATCTGCAAGTATGGGTATGAGATTGTCATCTATCTCAACCGCCATGACTTCTCTTGCGTTCTCACACAGATATTGCGTCATCGTACCTATTCCGGGTCCTATTTCAAGTACAAAATCATCTTTTGTTATCCCTGCCTCACTTATTATCCTCTCTAAAACATGAGTGTCTATAAGAAAGTTCTGACCAAATTTCTTCTGAAATCTGAAATTGTATTTCTGTAATATTTCTATTGTATTTTGTGGTATTCCAAGTGTTGCCATATTTCCTCATTTCCGTGCTGTTGCACACTAATTATTTTATCCGGTACATCTTCACCGCATTTTCGCAAGTAGTTTTTATGATTTTCTCAGCCGAAATCCCCTTAAGTTCGGAAATACATTCCACCACATACTTAAGATACGATGAGTCATTCCTCTTTCCACGATGAGGTTCAGGGGTCAGATATGGGCAATCTGTTTCAAGCACAATACGCTCAAGTGGTGTCATTTTCACTACTTCTTTGAGTTTTTTGCTGTTTTTAAATGTAACTACTCCGCCAATTCCAAGATAATATCCCATATCAAGATAAATCTGTGCCATCTCCGGACTGTAAGAAAAACAATGGATAACTCCGTTAAGCTCATCCCCGTGATGTGCTTTCATTATATCGAGTGTATCTGCTGCCGCATCCCTGCTGTGAATAATAATCGGCATATCAAGTTCATAGGCAAGGTCAAGCTGTCTTGCAAACCATTTCTTCTGAACTTCTCGTTCCGGCTCGTCATAGTGATAATCAAGTCCTATCTCGCCTATCGCCACGATTTTTTTATCAGCCGCAAGACTTTTAAGCCACTCCATATGGCTCTCGTCAAGTCTCTCTACATCCTCCGGATGGATACCGACCGCACCGTACATAAAATCATATTTCTTAACTATCTCAAATGTCTTTTTTGTCGATGCAACACTTGCACCAACATTTACAACTGTCCCAACTCCTTTATTTTTTAATGAAAAAAGCAATTCTTCCCTGTCCTCATCAAAGCTCTCATCATCATAATGAGCGTGTGTATCAAAAATCATATATCCTCTTTTCCGTGCTGTTTTTTTGCACATGATAGCGTTTCATTTAAAACTCTTAATAAACCTGTTAAAGTTTATTATATTTTTCTATCAAATAAACATTATTCACATATAAAAATCTTCTGTCAAAAGCAGATTTTACCCTAAATTCTGTCTGCAGCAAAAGCTGTCAAAAAAATCCACCATACCAATATTATGCTTAGTATAGCGGATTTTTTACTAAATTACAATTTTTAAAATATTATAAATAGAACACAATCATGTCTATCAAAAATACCGGAATAAGACAGCTTATTGACCAAAGCATATATCCGAAGAATGACGGCATCTTGATACCGTTTTCCTCGGCAATCGAGCGAACCATAAAGTTCGGTGCATTTCCGATATATGTGTTTGCTCCCATGAATACTGCACCTGACGAAATCGCCATAAGAAGTATTTTTGGAACAAATCCTCCCGTAACCTGTATTCCGTCTTTAAATCCAAGTGAAAGTGCTGTCTTAAAGAATACAAGGTATGTCGGTGTATTATCAAGAAAACTTGACAAAAATCCTGTTATCCAGAAGAACTGCCACGGCTTTGTCACTCCTAGTTCCCCGCCCTTTACTTCAAGAATAAGAAGTGTAGGTATCATTGTAATAAATATACCTATGAAAAGAACGGCAACTTCCTCGATGGCATCCCATGTAAAATGGTTATCCTCCCTGATACCCTTGTCCGTAGTCTTGTAAGAAAGCAAAGCTGCGGCAAGTATTATGATAACTTCTAGGAATGATGCATATCCAAACTCTACCTCGCCATATATATGAATATTCTTTGCAAAAAATGGACTTATCTGCGGAAGAACTCCGCTCAATATAACAGCTCCAACTATCATTGCAAGGAAGATTATATTCTTTGCACCTGAAAGACGGATAGGTGTTTTATTTTCAAGCACTTCCGGTTTAAGACCGTCAGCAATATCTTTCTTATATGCATTTGTATCAACTACAAAAAATAGTGCTAAAAGAAGTACAATATTTAATAACAATATCGGAATGAGGTGCAAACTCCAGAAGAAATCAACACCATTCATAAATCCCATCAAAAGCGGTGGGTCACCGACCGGTGTAAGGCATCCTCCGATATTTGATACAAGGAAAATAAAGAATACTATTATCTGTACTTTTCTTTTACGCCATTTATTTGCTCTGATTATAGGTCTTATCATAAGCATACTTGCTCCTGTCGTACCAATCCAGCTCGACAAAAGCGTACCGATAAGAAGCATCAAAATATTTACTTTAGGTGTACCTACAAGATCGCCCTCAAGTGCTATATTTCCTGCCACGCAGAACAGACCAAACAGCAACACTATAAATGTAATATAATCTCCAAAAATAACTTCGAGAAATTCTTCAAATGTTTTACTTCCGCCATAACCTATGGCAAATGGTATCAAAAACGCAAGTGACCAAAAGATTACTGCTACCGCTTTATATTTTTCCCATAACTCCCCGATAACCAACGGGCATATCGCTATACAAAGAAGCATTCCGACAAACGGAATACAATACGCAAGCGACAGACTGTTTCCAAGCTCCTGCTCAGCTCCCTTTTCTGCTGCAAATGACACAGCCGGATTGACGGCAGCCGCAAGAAGAAGCATTGATACAATAGCCAAAAAGCTGTTTTTTACTGTTTTCATACTCTTACGCCTCCTGTGTAAAATAACACTGTTTCTACTTATTAGAATATAACACTATTCGCATACCGAGTTATTATAGTACAGAGGTCATAAAAAATCAATAAATGTTTTAGATATTTTTTATTGTTTTGATGATTGACGCTCCCTTTTGTGCGTCTTTTCATATGCCGGCAGGCTCATTCTGAAAAATCTTCTTGCAAGACATTTTGCATTGAACGGTATCAGCGGATAGAGATATCCCTCTCCTAATAGTGTATGTGTCATAAGAAGTGATGCTATAAGAAGTACCGTTCCTGCTATAAATCCATATACACCAAATATACTTGTCAATATCAGCAGTATCACTCTATGAAATTTGACTGCATAGGTGAGTTCCATATTGCTCTGCGTATAATTTGCTACCGCAACAAATGCCATGTAGAGCATTATTTCCGGATTAAACCATCCTGAGTCTACCGTATAATCACCAAATACGATACCGGCAACGATACTAAGTGGTGTTGTGAGCATATTCGGGGTGTTGACCGCTGCCATTTTCAATCCGTCTATTGCAAATTCAAGTATAAGGAACTGAAATACAGGTGCCACATTTATATCATCACGGATTAATATAAATTCAAACGGCTTTGGCACCCATTCCGGATTTTCGATAAGGAGCAGGAAAACAGGTGTGATAAAAACAGCAAGTATATTTGTCACCATTCTTGTAAGCCTTAAGTATGTTCCCGTTACAGGTGGAAAATAATAATCATTTGCGTCTTCGATTATCCCAAACAGTGATGTAGGCAATATCATAACGGCAGGTGAGTTATCGACAAGTATTACAATACTTCCCTCCAAAATACTTGCCGCCGCCGTATCAGGTCTTTCCGTATATTTGTACTTTGGAAACGGGTTTATCCATTTTCCCGGAAAAAGCATCTCCGCAAGGCTTTCCTGATTCATTGTAAGTGCATCAACATCCATTGAATTTATGCTGTCCATGACTTTTTTTACATCTTTTTCATTTACCCTGCCGTACATATATCCGACAGCAATATCCGTCCTTGAACTTCTGCCTACTCTCGCAAATTTAAACATAAGGTTTTTATCTCTTATTCGTCTCCTGATAAGTGCCATATTCGGTATAAGTGCCTCGATAAATCCATCCCTTGACCCCCTTAAAACCTTATCCTTTTCAGGTTCTTCCACACTTCGTCCCGGATATTCCCTAAGGTCGAGAGCAAGAATCCCTTCGTACCCTTCTATCATCATACAGGTGAGTCCTGCAAGGAAATTATCTATAAAATCCTGTTCTTTATCAATCTCAATAATATCGACGAACGGTGTACTTTTACTTATAAAACCTGCTAAATTCTCAGGCATATCCTCCTCTTTTATCGAATAAAAAAACTGCATAAGTTTTTCTATCGTATCTCCGGGCAGAAATCCGTCCACTGAATAAATAGAAACTTTTCTGCCTCCAATCCGAACCTCACGGTGAAGCAGATCAAAATTTTCATCAAGTTTAAAAAGATTGCTTATCTCCTGCTGACGCATTTTGAAATCACTTCCAAAAATAATGGAGCTTTTTTGTTTTGTATTATCTGTACTGTTTTGCTGCGTACCACTATTCATTTCCGACTGCCTCCGATTTGTTACTGTTCGCATTTGCGATATTTGCAAGCAACTTCAATATATTTTTCAATATATCTGATTTTTAACACTATTAAACAAGCAGAAAAGCGAATTGCAAATATCCGCCTGACTATGAACAATGGTTATTGTTTGCAGAAAACAGTAAAATATACATATGCTATGCAGCACATCACAAAGAATAGTATTGATGGACTTGACGAGACTGACAATGATTATATATATTATTATTCAGTTAAATTTGTGAATTAAAGATTTTCAAAAAATATTACACCTTAATCCCCTAGGAGCCGCCCTATGTCAATCACTACATACGACCAGAAACTTTTCGCCGATGCCTGCCAAAAAATTGTTGCCAAAGAGCGTGAAACAAACGGTATCGGCACTCTAAAAGAAAAAACAATGCACGCAGTACTTAAAAACTTTTATGAGCCTGACATTTCACATCAGGAGATAAAAGTTGGCCGCTTTGTTGCGGATATTTTGCGTGATGATGAGATTATAGAGATACAGACAAGAAGTTTCAATGCAATGCGTAAGAAACTCAGTGTTTTTTTAGAAAAATATCCTGTTACCATTGTCTATCCCATCCCACACAACAAGTGGCTTTACTGGATAGACGAGGACACGGGAGAAGTCTCTAAAAAGCGTAAATCACCTAAAACCGGAACTTTTTTTGATGCTTTTATAGAGCTGTATAAGATAAGTATGTTTTTGTCAAACCCTAATCTGCACATCTGTCTTGTCCTTGTTGATATGGAGGAATACCGACTTTTAAACGGCTGGAACGAGACAAGAAAAAAAGGCTCATCACGCTACGACCGCATACCTGTCGCACTCCATGATGAACTCTATATAGGCGGTGGCAAGGACTATGCCCTGCTGCTGCCTCATAACCTCCCGGAAACATTCACCTCAAAAGACCTTGCCAAATGTGCAAAAATCCCCCTCCGCCTTGCACAAACTACACTTACCGTCCTGAAACGAACCGGTGCAGTCGAAGAAATCGGAAAAAACGGGCGGTGTATCTTATATAAAAGATAGGACCTTGCGAAAATATTCAATAATCTAATATATTTACTCCACCCCGTTTATTACCGGATTTTTCTTTATCCCGATAAGCAGTGGTATTACCATTATGACCCATGCAATAGGCTCAGCCCATATAATTGCCCAATATCCGAGTACCGGGGTCAAAAATGTTGCCACAAGCACTTTACATATAAGCTCAAATGAACTTGATACAACAGGTGTCACACTGTCCCCGATTCCCTGCATTGCATTTCTAAGGATACATATGACTGCCGGTATAAAATAGAGCAGCGTGTCAACTCTGAGATAAAGCGTTGCCGTGTCTATCACCTGCTGCTGTTTTGTCGCAGTTATCATCTCAACCATGTACGGCACAACAGTATATGACAAAAGCACCATAAATGCACACCATATCCATGTGACTATCGTTACCTGCCATATTCCTTTCTTTATCCTGTCTGTTTTCTTTGCCCCCATATTCTGACCGCAGAATGTTGCCATCGTTGTTCCAAACACGGTAAACGGCAGCATGAAAAACTCTGAAATCTTTCTCGCCGCAGTATGTGCGACTATATAGTTCGCATTGTTGAGAGAGTTTATCGCTCCCTGAAGTGCAACAGAACCTATATTAATAAGCGAACTCATAAATCCCATTGAACAGCCTATCGCAAACATTGATTTTACAAGTCCTTTTTCAAGTTTTATATCTTTTATCCCAAAGTGAAGTACGGGATATTTCTTAAGCATATACACGAAACAGCACACAAATGACATTATCTGTGACAGGATTGTTGCAAATGCTGCACCTTCAACTCCCCACTTAAATCCACAAACGAACAAAATATCAAGACCTATATTAACAAATGTGGAAATTATCAGAAAAATAAGTGGGGTTATCGAGTCACCTATCGCCCTGAACAGCCCGGCACAGACATTGTAGAGCATCGCACCGGTCATTCCTAAAAGGATTATTCTGAAATATCTGTAAGCACCGTCTATCAGATTTTTGGGAGTGTTGAGAAATTCAAGTATGTTCCTTAAAAATCCCACACTGAGCACCGTAAACACAAACGACACCGCTATTCCAAGCACAAATGTTGCAGCTACTGCCTTTTTTATCGCTTTTTCGTCCTTTGCGCCATAACTTCTCGCAACGATTATCGCAAATCCGTTTGTCATACCGAGCAGAAATCCTATTATCATATTGTTGAGTGAGCTTGTAGCACCCACAGACGCAAGTGCGTTTTCCCCTAGAAACTGTCCTACTATCCTCGTATCAGCAAGACTGTAGAATAACTGAAATATATTTCCTATCGCAATAGGAATTGCAAATCCCATTATAAGCGGCAATGTTTTTCCTTTTGTCAAATCTTTCATCTTAATTCAAACCTCATTTCCATACTTCTGTATCACTTTTTGCGGACCGGAAATCATTTTAACACACTTTTCACTAAAGTAAACATTTTTATGGCTGAACTGTTACTATTGTACGAATATTTCTTTAATCAATTTATTCCATAATTATCTGTTTTGTGGTAAAATAGATATATGCATTTACAAATCAGACTCTATTAAGCATTTAATAACATACAACCATGATTGGAGGGACATCAGTGTGAAAAATCCGATTTTTTACACACAAGATTTGTGTCTGTGCACACTTGGCACAAACTTGATATGCAAAAAATGTGTGCAGAAATGAGGGTTATTATGAAATCTATCAAGACTAAAATTATTGCAGCAGTTATATTCTGCTCACTCCTTTCAACTGTTATATGCGGTGGAATAAGCATTGTAAATTCTTCTAAAACATCTGTTGAAGATTCAAAGAGACAGATGGAGATTGCCTGCATTACCCAGACAGATAAATTAAATAAAACCATGCAGAATGTTGAAAATTCCGTAAACATGGTTTACAGCATGGCAAAAGCCAAAATTGACAACACTGCGATATTTTGCAGCAGTGCACGCTATGTAAATGAATACACAAAGAAAATGCTTCCTATACTTATGGAGTCTGCCGAGGACACCCCCGGTGCCCTTTCTGCTTATATCAGATACAATCCCGAATTTACCGAGCCTACAAGCGGATTATTTCTCACCAGAGATGACGAAAAAAGCAGCTTTAACAGTGTAACTCCTACAGATTTTTCTATGTATGACCAAGACGATACTGAACATGTAGGCTGGTATTATATCCCTGTCAAAAACAAAAAAGCAACATGGATGTCTCCTTACATGAATTCCAACATAAATGTTTACATGATATCATATGTTGTACCTATCTATGTTGACGGAAAATCTATTGGTATTGTAGGTATGGATATTAATTTCAATACATTTACTGATACCGTAGATTCATCTAAAATATTTAAAACAGGATATTCTTTTCTTACAGACAGCGACGGAAATATAACATACCACAACAAAATTGATGTGGGCACTAATCTTCAAAAGACAGACAATGGTACAAATCTGCTTGTAAGTGCTCTAAAAGATCCAAAAAAAGAACAGACATTGATTTCATACTCATATAAAAACACATCAAAGGTAATGTATTATAAAACTTTACAAAATGGTATGAAGTACATTCTTACCGCTCCAAAAAGCGAGTTAAATGCCCAATCTGCTGCTCTATCAAAACAGATTGCAGGCGGAGCCGTTACCGCTATGATTATTACTGTTATCATAGGATTTATCATAGGCACGGCAATCACAAAACCTATCAAACAAATCGACGGCATAGTACAGGATACCGCTGACTTTAATTTCAAGAGCAATCCCGCATCTCAAAAGCTTTATAAACACAAAGATGAAGCAGGACATATGGCACTATCCATTCACGAAATGCGTAAAAATCTTCGCAATATGATATCAACCATAAAGCAGGTACAATCAGATATAAAAAGTACCTCTGACCAGCTCACTGAAATAACCGACAAAATACATACAATGAGCAATTCTAACAATGATACAACACGCGAGATTGCTGCCGCAATGCAGGAAAGTGCTGCTACCATGGAGACTGTAAATGAAACTGTCGGCGAGATAAGACAGCACGCTGCAGACATTGAACAACACTCAGTCAACGGAAAAGAAACAGCACAGACAATAAAGAAAAGAGCTCATGGTCTTGAACAAAAAACAAAACTTGCAACAGATAAAACCGTTGATATATATGAAAATGTCAGACAGAAGATGGACAAGGCTATGATACAGGCTAAATCAGTTGAAAAGATAAACCAGTTTACCCAGACTATCCTTGAAATCTCAGAACAAACGAACCTGCTTGCCCTCAATGCTTCGATTGAAGCTGCAAGAGCCGGTGAAGCCGGAAAGGGATTTGCCGTTGTCGCAAATGAAATTGGTAATCTTGCAGCTCAGACAACTGCAACAGTCAGCAACATCGAAACTATCATCAGTGAAGTAAACACCGCCGTATCTGACCTTACACAATGTTTACAGGAAAGTACTGATTTTCTTAACGGAACAGTTTTAAATGATTACAAAGACTTTACCACTGTTGCCAAACAGTACAATAGCGATGCCTCTGTTTTTGACGACAGCATGACAGCCATAAACGACCAGATAGATATACTTTTAAATTCCATTGTCAATATTGCCGATTCGGTAAATACGGTAAATATAACAGTATCAGAAACGGCGGAGGGCATTAATGATATTGCCGAAAAAACATCAGAACTCTCCACAGTAGTTGACGACAATGAATCACTTGTAAATACTAACAAAGAAAATACCGATAAATTAGACAGCGTATTATCTATGTTCAAACATTGATATTTAACACATTCTTTTAATGGAGGTTGGTATTAAATGGGTAAAATATACACTATACTAATATACTTAATGATAATTCCAATATTGGTCTGTATAAAAAACATTAAAAAATTTCACAACGACATTTCATCTTCCATTACAAGATGTCTTGTCTTTGCAATATTTACCATCCTGGGAAATGGCTTATTTACACTGAATATAAACGAAACCATATCGTATCTTGCAATGGCATTATATCTTTTTGCATATGATCTAATGCTTATTTACATACTACAATACTCACAGCAATATACTAATGTTTTCAGTGAAGTCAGACCTTTTAGATCCGGATGCTTTATTCTTGCTTTTGCAGATGGTATATCTTTGTTTTTAAATGCTTTTTTTCATCATGTCTTTACATTAAAACTTACAACTTATGGCAATCTTTTAATCTATCGCATTGATAAAAGATATGCTGCATATTATCTGCATTATATCTTTGCTTATTTTATTGTGCTGATGTTTATCGCAGCACTGATAGTTAAGATTGCCGAAATACCACATTTCTACCGCAAGAAGTACTACCCTATCATATTGGTCATGAGTGTCATCATAATATTAAACCTTATATACACAATATCAGGTTTTCCTATAGACTTGTCACTCCCGTTTTTTCTATTAGCAGCATTTCTTATATGTTATTTTACATTTTACCATACACCAAATGAGCTGATAGACAAAACGCTTTCTATAGTAGTCACTGAAATTAACAACTCCGTAATCTGTTTTGACATTGACAGCAAATGTGTTTACGCAAACGACAGTGCACGCAGACTCTTTAATTTAGATTCAGATGACGGTTCAACCGAAAATATAAGCAAATATGCACAAAAACTGATTGAAGAAAACATAATAGACAACAAAGATTATTTCACCTGGAGTGAAAAAAGAATGTTAGGTGACGAGGAACATCATTTCGATGTCGAATTCAGAAAACTCCATGATTCACACAAAAATTATATTGGTTTCTTTATCAGCCTTATAGATGTAACCGAAAAGTATATAGCATACAACAAAGAGCGTTACCTTGCAACTCATGACAGACTTACCGGAATATACAACAGCTCATATTTCAGCGAGAAAGTATCAGAACTTCTCAAGCGTGATCCTGATACTCCCCGCCTTATTCTTTGTTCAAACATCAAAGATTTTAAGCTGGTAAATGACTTATTCGGACTTGAAAAGGGTAATGAAGTCTTAAAAATGCTTGCAGAGCTTCTTAAAACAACTTGCAGCAATGGCACTCTTTACGGAAGAACAGGCGGTGATAAATTTGCAATATGTATCCCTAAAGACCGTTTTAAAGAGGAAGATTTGCTCAATGCAATACACACACTGAGCAAATCTTTTAACAACACGCTTTATCACCTGCACATATATGTCGGTGTATATGAAATAACAGATTGTAACGAAGATGTCTCTATTATGTGTGACAAAGCAAATATCGCCATAAAAACACTTCACGAAACATATGATAAATGTATTGCTTATTACAACGACAGTATATTTAACGACACTCTGCTTGAAAAACGCCTTGTAGGAGAATTTGATACTGCGCTTGCTGAAAAACAATTCTGTATGTACCTGCAGCCGCAGATGACACCTGAAGGACAAATGCTTGGTGCCGAAGCTCTTGTACGCTGGCAGCATCCGAACAGAGGACTTATATTCCCAGGAGATTTTATTAATGTCTTTGAACGAACGGGACTTATATACCGCCTCGACAAATATGTCTGGGAACTCGCCGTACAAAAACTTTCAGAATGGCAGAAACATGGAAAAAATGAACTTTATATTTCAATAAATATTTCTGCAAAAGATTTTTATTACATGGATGTTTACAAAACCATAACAACACTTGTTGAAAAATATGGCATCATACCTAAAACACTTAAACTTGAAATTACTGAAACCGCCATAATGACCGGTATATCAGGTGAACTTGAAATCCTTGAACAATTCAGAAACTATGGTTTCCAAGTCGAAATTGATGATTTTGGAAGCGGTTATTCATCTTTAAATACCTTAAAAGATATGGATGTCGATGTACTTAAAATAGACATGGGATTTTTAAGAACAACAAAACCTGACAGAATAAAACGAAGTATGTCAATACTAAACAACATTATAGACCTTTCAAAAACACTTGGTCTTTCAGTTATTACAGAAGGTGTGGAAACTAAAGAACAGGTCACGGCACTTACCAAAATGGGCTGTCGCATTTATCAGGGATATTATTTTTCAAAACCTATTCCTATTGAAGATTTTGAAAATACCTATTTAAAGTAAAAAAGTCTGGACTATTACTCATATGATTTTTTACTCAAAAAGAAAGAGTCAGTAAATCTGCTGACTCTTTCTTTATTGTAACTATACTTCCTACATTCCGGTAAACTTACTCATAATCCTTTACATTTGAGCTGTCTACCTTTTCAAATGGCACCCATACATATTTCTTATCCTTTGTAACTCCCTTAAATCCTGATAAATCTCCGCCATTCGCAAGATCTATGGCAGCCTTTACAGCCATTTCTCCCTGACCGGTAGCGGACTGATATACCGTAAATGCCATATCACCTGACTCAATAGCCTTACAGCCATCAGATGTTGCATCAATTCCTAAAATCTTTATATCGCTAATCCCCTCATCCTTGCACGCCTGTATAATACCTGTCGCCATTGTGTCATTGTTGCAGGCAACAGCATCACATTTCTGACCTGTTTTCAAAAACAGCTTAAACATATCTTCAGCCTTGACATTATCCCATTCTGCCGTGTCCTCAAACACAAAGTTTACTGTTTTTCCCGATGCCCTCAAAGCATTTTTCAAAGCCTCTGTTCTCGGTTTTGTTGCCGCATGGGAAAGTGCACCTTTAAATATTGCCACATTTATTTCATCTGATGACTTAAATTCATTAAGTATATATTCAGCCTGATATTTTCCTGCGTCTTCTTCATTTGAACCCACATAAACATATTTTCCTGCATCAAGCTTGTCGTCCTCAGGACAAGTATTGAAAAATACAATAGGAATATCCCCCGCAAGTGCTTCAACCTCAAACGCCGTATCTATATCAACAAGACCACATATTATCGCGTCATACTTCTCAGATACAGCCTTCTTTATGTCACTTACCTGAGTTTCAATGGAATTCTTTTCATCCACAACTTCAACCTGTGCACCACTTTTTTCTGCTAATTCTTTAGCCTTCTGTGCAAATGCTCCTCTAAAATCATCTGCCTGTGATACAGATATAAAAATCTTCATTCCATCTGCATTTATATCACCGCTTTTTGAATCGTTTTTACATCCGCTCAAGCAACATATCATTAATGAAATACATATAGCCAAACTTACAATCTTCTTCATGAGTTATACCTCCTTTACCTATATCCGAAATTGTTGAACCTGATTTTCAAGCTGTACTGCAGACATGGCAAGATTTTCTGCCTCATCTTCAACCGCTTCACTATTCTTTGAAATGTTCTTAGCCTGCTGAAGCATTGATTCTGAAGTTGCAAGTATTTCGTCTGAACTTGCCGCCTGTTCTTCTGAGATTGCCGCAACATTTGTTGCAACCTCATCTACCTCATTTATCTTGCCTGCCATTTCGCTTATCAATGCACCGGTATCCTGTATATTTTTAAATATAACATCAAATGTATCAACTGCCGTATGTATAAGACCTGCACTGCCTGATATATCCTGTGCACTGCCTGATGCCTGTCTTACCGCATCTCCAACAAGATTATTAATCTCTGTTATAAGTGCCGTAATATTTGCAACCGATTCTGTACTATTATTTGCCAGCTTTCCTATCTCAGATGCAACAACCGCAAAGCCTTTTCCTGCTTCGCCTGCTCGTGCCGCTTCTATAGAGGCATTTAGCGATAACAGATTTGTCTCATCCGCAATCTCACCAATAAGATTAATAATCTGCACAATTTCACCTGATGCATTTCCAACCTTATTTACAGCAGCTTCAAGATTATGTATCGACTCCTCTATACTCTCAAGAGCACTGCTTACACGCTCCATATCCTGTCTGCCTTTTTCAGATATTGCTACAGTTTCATTCATCTTTTGTTTAACCAAGCTACTGTCCTCTTTTGTATCAGATGCAACTCCTGCAAGCTGTGTTGCATTTTCCGCAATCTCATTTACAGAGAGAGAAAGCTGGTCAACCGTTGTGTTCAGCTCACCCATGGATTGTGACTGTATTGATGCCGCCGAATTCATCTCACTTGAAACTTCTTTGCTGGAATCCGCCTGTTCTTTAAGTTTTCCGGAAATGCTTCCCATTTCTTTTATCATCTGTTTCATATTTTCTATAAATTTCTTTACACTGTATCCCATAACAGCAATCTCATCATTGCCCTTTACATCCATTGTTACAGTGAAATCTCCTGATGACATCTGAGTAATAATCTTTGTCATCTTCTTTACCGGCTTGATAACAATGTGTGTCACACGCTCAATAAGCACGCATAACAGAAGTATGCACACAACGCTTATAACTATCATTACCATACGAAGATGAGCAATATCTGACATTATAACACTCCTTGGTATATAAGAAATAAGCAGCCAGTCCGTTCCGTCAACCTCTTTAAAAACAGTCATATTTCCGTCAAGCGTTGTAGAATCATATTTTTTTGCCGTCACCTTCTTGGCAAGTTGTTTATAATAGTCACTCTGTTTTCCATCACCAATTTTCTGTGATATAAGCTCACTGTCTCTGTTAGCTATTATTACCCCGGTATTCTTGTCAACAAGTACCGCTTCTGCGTGTTTCATCTCTATAAATGAATTAACGATAATCGCAACACGGTCAAGTGTCATATCGGCAGAAATAACACTCACATTTCCAGATCCATCATTTATCATAGCCGATGCACTGATAACATTTTCTCCCTTAGAATTTTTGTATGCTGAACCCACCTTAGGATTAACCCTTGTAAGTCCTTCTTTGTACCACACGCTTCCTGTTACATCACTCTCAGACTTATCCGACTCAGAAGCCTTCATCAGCTTCCCGTTTGAATCAGCTATATATATTCCACCCGGATAATTCTCATCAAATCCATAATAACCATCAAGAATATTCTGCATTTCCTCATTATCAGGTTTCAACTGTTCAATAGTCTTCTTTGCCGACTTAATACCTGCAATATTTTTATTAAGCCATGACTCAATTTCATTTGCCTGATTATCTACCGAAGATTCCAAAAGATTCTCTGAATAATTTCCAATTATCCCTGATGACATCTCATAGGCAACAAGTACCAGCACAACTACAATCGCAACCATAACCGGAATTATTATCCCAAGTAGTTTTGCCTTAATTGACATATTTCTTTTTTTCTTCATAACAATCCTCCATTCCTTTATAAATGTACTCTCGGTATGTTCTTAACAAAAAATTCCGAGAGTACATCACATAATCTTCAATCAAATCAATCAAATTTGACAAAATATATTTAATTTATACCAATTATAACATTTTTTACATAATATTTATATCTGTTTTTTAACACTTTTTACATAATATTTATATCTGTTTTTTAACGCTTTTTACATAATATTTATATCTGTTTTTTAACGCTTTTTAATAAAACACACACACTTGTTCCTGTATTCCAAATATCCCGCTGCAATTCATTACTGCGTTTTGAATATTGAAAATTTTTCTGCTATATTTAACTGAAAATCATTGATACATTGCGGGCATTTTCTATACATATAAAAATCCCAGACCTGAACAGTCCGGGATTTTTAATCTATTTAATATTTCAAACTCAAATACTTACTTTAAATATCATAAAGCCTTTTTGACAGCCGCCATAAGCTCATCATATGTATCAAATGCTTCAAGGTCAGGATTTTCTGCCTTAATGCTGTCAGGACTCTTGAAAAGAAATCCTGCTTTACTTGCACGAATCATACCGAGGTCATTGTGACTGTCACCGCTTGCGATAGTCTCATAACCGATAGACTGAAGTGCCTTAACTGTTGTAAGTTTCGACTGCTCACAACGCATCTTAAATCCTGTAATCTCTCCGTCATCCGCAACCTCAAGTGAATTACAGAAAATTGTAGGCCAGCCGAGTTTCTTCATAAGCGGGCTTGCAAACTGTGTAAATGTATCACTGATGATGATAACCTGTGTGATAGAACGAAGCTCATCCAAAAACTCTTTTGCTCCAGGTATAGGATCAATCTTTGCAATAGTGTTCTGAATTTCTTTAAGACCAAGACCATGCTCTTTTAAAATCCCGAGTCTGTAGTTCATGAGCTTGTCATAATCAGGCTCGTCTCTTGTTGTTCTCTTAAGCTCCGGAATCCCAGTCTCCTCAGCAAATGCTATCCAGATTTCCGGTACAAGAACTCCCTCTAAGTCTAAACATACAATATTCATCTCAACCATCCTCTTTTCTCTTTATATCTGTTCTTTAAGTAACTGGACCGGCGGGATTCGAACCCGCGGGATGCAGGAGTCAAAGTCCTGTGCCTTACCGCTTGGCGACGGCCCATCATATATGCCATTTACATTTGTTATGCAAACCACAGTTTATCATAAACTATATAAAAAGTCTCCGCAAATTATTCTTAAATATTGCAACTCTCCTATATAGTAAAAAATCCTTGTAAACTACAAGGAAATCAAAGGTGGATAGAGGGATTCGAACCCTCGGCCTCCAGAGCCACAATCTGGCGCGCTAACCAACTGCGCTATACCCACCATATAAAATTAAAACGTGCCAGGAGGGATTCGAACCCCCGACCCACGGCTTAGAAGGCCGTTGCTCTATCCAACTGAGCTACTGACACATGCAAAGCGGGTGATGGGAATCGAACCCACGTATCCAGCTTGGAAGGCTGGTGTTCTACCATTGAACTACACCCGCACATTTGGAAACAAATGTGTTTCCCGCTTTATTTATTTAATGCGTCACCAGTCGGGGTGACAGGATTCGAACCTGCGACCCCCTGATCCCAAATCAGGTACTCTAGCCAAACTGAGCCACACCCCGAGTTGTTTGCTTTCTCGCTTTCGCCTTACTCGCTAACCGCTTTCCCGTGACGCAAGATATATATTACATTATGTTGCACTGTTTGTCAACAACTTTTTTCAAATTTTTTAATTTTTTTTTGTAACAGTTCACCTATAAAAAGATAATTGGCAATACAATGAGCTTGTTCATTGTATTTTCAAATGCTGAACTGTTACTTTATTCACCTAAGAATTCGGGGAGGCACTTCTGCCTCCCCGCTTTATCCATTATCTGATAATCCTTAATTTACTCTGACTTGTTCCTGCACTATTTGTTGCAAAAGCTCTCAGATGTGTCCTGTACGGATACCTTCTAATCTTAAATATATAGCGGTATCTGTGCATTCTCTTAGAATAACCGCTGTTTTTTCTTCTTGTATATCTGTGTTTTCCGATTCTTAATACTACTCTCGGACACTTTTCTCTTGTAAGCACGATTATCTTTGTGGTTCTCGTCGTAAGTCTTCCATATATATTTGGCGTACTTGGTTTTCCAAGCACAACTTTCCACTTACGCATCGCCTTTATTGATTTGCCATGCCCTGTCCTTATCGTGGCATAAATTCCTGTTCCTACAGCAACACGCTTTTTCAGCTTAAATTTAAACTTGCCACTTGAACCTGTCTTTCTGACATATACTATACCATCCACAAACACATATACCGTAGTTTTACCTTTTGCCCATCTTCCTGTCACATAAGAACTCTTATTTGTCACCTTGCCTATATGAAGATTAGTATTTCTGTGCTTCTTGTAAACATCATATGCTGAGCTTACGGTTTTACTCTTAGATACACCTGTCCTTACTTTGCCTTTTACCTTGTCCTGTGCATATATCGTGATAGTCTCCTTAGCGTGCAGCCTCGGTGATGTTATTCTGTAATAACCATCCGCATCCGCTTTTGCTTTATAGCTTTTTTTGCCACGCTTCAATATAACTGTACACTTTCCACTATCCGGCACTTTTCCGAATACATATCGGTCAGAACTTGAAACCGTGTAGATAGTCGGTTTATTCGGTGCACTCTTTGAAACCTTTTTATTTCTGACATGGCTCACTCTGCTAAGTTTATCAACCGAATATACAGATACATTTGTTCCTGAATACTGATTAGGAATAGCTATCGTATAGTCTCCATTGCTTTTTATGACAACATTAACTTTCTTTATCTTAAGTTTCTTATCGTAACCGTTACACTTCTTATAATAAGAAGAACCTATTGCCTTTGAAACATACACATTTTTGCCAATAACCGCATAAACCTTGACATTGCTGTCATTTGTATTTCCTTTTATCTCATAACCGTTATTTTTAACAGATGTAATCTTAGGGCTGTTTGGTCCATTTCTCTTGACGGTAACACTCGTGCTCTTGCTCTTGTCACCACTCTTATCGGAAACATATACCGTAATCTTTTTCCCTGCATTTTGAACCGGTATCTTAACAGTAAACTTTCCTTTGACATTTACTGATGCCTTATAAACTTTAGAACCAATCTTAACATTTACCGTAAGGTTTGGATACGCAGTACCTGTAACCTCATCATCAATATTTGTAACTGTTCCTACTACCGGTGCTATAAGTGAAGTCGGATAAATATTGGTAATCGCAACTTTCTCAATTACTGATTTTCCGTTTCCACTCTCAACATAAACTGAATAGACACCGTTTTCTGACACACTGAAAGTATCTGAATCCATTGTTATAGCACCACCACTTGCCGGTGTCAGATTCCATACCTCAGAGTCCTTATCATAGTCCCCTTTAACATACTTTTTGACGGTTATTCCTGATTTTGCATTTGCCACAACTCTTACCGGAACACTGCTCTTTGTATCTGACTTGCTTGTCTCCGATACGACAACTGACGGTATCATATCATCCTGTTTATTTTGTACACCTGTATTACAATTATAATAATTGAAATAACCTATTGTATCATAAACACCTTTACACCAGTTCTTTGCAAGCAGCAGACTCTCACCTGACTTTCCACTTTCCATAAGGAATTTATAATTGTCCGGAAGATTAAGCTGCCAGTTCTGTGAAATATTTAATTTAAGATCACTTATCTGTGCCTTTTCCTTCATGTACTCCTCTATAACATCCTGAAGATTGTCATGTGAACTCTGAAGTATATTGTCATTTACGCCTGCATTTGCATCACACTGCATATGTGGTGTAATCTTGTCCGTCACAAGCACGATATTCTGGTCATCACTTATAGGATTGCCATTGTAGGTCATCGAAGTAATCCTGTTTGTGTCATTTAAATAACTTCCGTTCACATCATATCTCGGTGCAACACTTGGATCAATCGTATATTCTATACCGCTGCACTGAAAAAACTCACTCCAGTCGCCAAGATAAGGTTCCTGTACCAACGAATTTCCACCGGTTTTATTTATATAATCTGACAATATGATATTGTTCCACTTAGTATCCTTTGAAGTTCCCGTAGTCTGATATATAGATGCTGCCCACTCCAGCCATTCTTTAAGCTGTTTTCCGGTCATTGAATATATATATACATACCTGTGGTAGTTCGCAATAGTATCAAGATTACCCTCCATCAGTTTGCCTGAAATATCAGCATAATCTCCTCCACTTTCTCCACCATACTTCGTGTATCTCGCCAACGAGACTATTGGCCAGTTTCCGTACTTTGATTTATTGGCTTCAACAAACCGTGCCGCATAGTCAAGCTGTGCCTCGTGAACCGTCTGGATTATCTCATTGCTCTCAAGCAATGCTGAATAATTATTCCATCTGTCTCCGTTTGCAATAGTTCCTATCTCCGTATTACAATATGTCTTAAGAACACTATCCCATTTTGACATAGTCCCGGTAATAGCTTCATCACAAGAAGTGTCTTTCTTTGTTTTTCTTATCTCATACTTAGAGTCACCGACTACTATCTTTCCTGTCTCATCTCTCTTGAGATTTAAATCAACAACTCCGATGCCACGACAACTGTCCTGAACCATGATAAGTCTTTTTCCATTTACAAGACCTGTCTTAAGGTCAACATTTGGCAGCGAGTAATGTGCATCACTTGAAGATCCGGTTGGAAAATCTATATGTTCATGTCCTGCAAGCACTAAATCTATATCACTTACCGTTGTGAGCATATAAGCCATATCCCCGGCTTTTTTCTTCGGATTGTCTGTTCCAAAACCGGAATGAGCCAGTGCAATTACTATATCTGCCCCTTTTTTCTTAAGTGCATCCGCCTGCTTCTTGGCATTCTCAAGGATATCTTCCGTCACGAGTTTTCCTTTATATTTCTCTGTCTTGCTCGAAAGCGATGGTACCGTTTCACCCAATATACCAACTTTTACAGTCATTACCTGACCTTCATCATTAGTAATGTTTTTTTCGATTATCTTATTCTCAACACCAAATATACTCTTATTATCCGCAGCACTATAAACATTTGATAACACACAGGATTGTTCAAGACCTGATGTTTCAAGCTGATTTACCAGATAATCATATCCATAATCAAAGTCATGGTTTCCAAGTGTGATAGCATCATAACCTATCATTGTCATAGCATTATAAACCGGCTGCAATGCCTCAGGCTCATGATTATATATGTAATCTGTAGTAAAATCATACACACTGTCACCAAGGTCAAATGTGAGATAATTTCCTGTTCCAACCTCATTTCTCGCCTTTTTAACAAGCGTATATGCCTTATTAAGACCTCTGTTCACTTCTTTCGCCGACTGATAATCATAATTGACCACCTGACCATGAATGTCTGTAGTAAATATAACTCTCATATCCGCATCCATAGCTGCAGCAGATGCATTGTTTGTCGGCTCCGGACTGCTTGTCAGAACTATATCAGCAGCCTTTGCTTTCTTTGTCATTCCCGATATACTGTTACTTAAAGCTGTAACATTCATTGATGTTATTGAAATTGCAAAACTTAAAAATAAGCTTATTTGTTTTCTCAACCTCATAAATTACCTCTTTCTTATCCTGTTTTCACCCTATTTTTCTATATTACCGCAAATTTGTGTTAATAATGTGTTACCATATATTCTCGGATTGGCCCAAACTTCCGGCAGTCACACCATTATTAAACCTAAATTCGCAGCGTCCGGTATAACAACTACGGGCGCTGCGAATATTTTAACAATATTAATATCCTTTACTCTTAAGATAGATATAAGTACGCTCACTGTTCTTATCATCTATATACTCAAAGTAATGATTGTGATTTTTCTCATCATCCGGCAAAAGTGCAAAATCTTTATTTATGCAGTCTTCTATATTATCTATAAGCTCTTCTTTCTCATATGCGTGTCGTCCAAACAACTCATTTTCCATATCAATATAGCTTCCATGAGCATTATTATAATGGTCAAGGTCGAACTGATAGAAAATTACCGGTTTCTTCTGATAATAAACATCCCAGCATACACTTGAATAATCTGTTATAAGTAAATGACATTTTTTCATAATCTCATTTAATGGCTCCTGTCCAAATGGAACCAATGTTATTCTCTCACCCGTTTTTTTGAAGTTCTTAAGGTATCCTGCAAACTTTGGATGAATGTAGAATATCATCCTTGCATCATTCTTCTCCAATATAGCGTCAAGTCGCTCGCTCTGAAGAAGACTTGAATAATTCTTGTAATATTCACTCTTCAAGAAATCTTCATCACTTACCTCCTCAAGCCATGAACGCCATGTCGGCATAAGAAGTATAAGTTTATCATCTTTTGTCGAAGTATCCTCAAGAACATCCCATCTTGTAAATCCCGTAATAGGCGATTTTGCCTCGGAATAATCAAGATATTTTACTACTATATCCTGCTCAAACTGTGAAGTTGTCGCAAAATAAGTCATAGGACTGCTTCCCTTTCTTCCAAACAGTGGTCCGACCTGTTTAAGAGCCGTAACTCCATGCTGGAGAAAGAATATAGGTCGTTTGTCAATCTTTGACCTGATAAGGCTCGTCTTGCATCTCCATGCGTAAAGATGCGTTCTGGAGTCCGATGCAACATACAATACGGCGGCAAGTACATATAAAACATGTTTCAGGCTCATAAACTGTATTATATGGTCATCATATTCTTTAATCTTCTCATAATCAGGAGCTTTCTTATCTATTACATAATAAATATTTTTCTTCTCCTCATCCGAGAGATTTTCCATACAATATTTAAAGAAATAATATCCGTTGTCCTGTGCCATCGAACAGAATTTCTCATATACAAGCCATATCTTCTTTCTCTTTAATAAAGGCTTAAACAATACATATATTCCGCTCGCAACTATCTCTTTAACTTTCGTCGAATACGCATCATATTCTGAATCCTGACGATAGAGGAATGCAAGACAGCCTCCCTTTGTATAATAAGGGAATGTCATATGCCCCTCGCCTGCTGAATACTGTCTGTTTGTAATATAAAATTTATCTTTCCAGTAATTATTTACAAATCTTGCCCTTATCTCATTTTCAAAGCCATGTTTGTCAGCAAGTATTCTTAAATCCCAATAAAGCTCTCTTAAGTTCATCTCATCAAAATTGATGTATGCGGTAATGAAATAATGAACATCATTTTCCCTTATATCGTATTTGACCGGAATATCATAAGTAAGTGCACTTCTGTATCTTAGCACAACATCCTTAATCTTAAGACCGTCCTGCTTCCTCATCTTCATATATACGATACAGGTGTTTTTGCTGGACTTAATCTTTTTAATCTTCGCCTGTGTGTACTCATCAACAATCTTCTCCGGTCTGCGGAGCGTGATTGAAATCGTTCTGTCTCCGTTTCTTGAATATGGAATAACAGCCACTTTTCCCTCTTCATAGAAGCGTATGCTGTCCGGATCTCCGACTTTTTCTATTATGCACGGAGCAAGATATGCATCCGGCTTATCATACTTTTCTGCCCCTGCATCTGCTTTTTTAGCAATTTCAGGACAATAGAATGTTCCGATAAATTTTTCTTCGGACTCCATATCCACAAATTCGGCTGCAAGCTGGTATCTTCCGACCGGCGACATTTTTTCATTCCATTTTTTGAAATCTTCGTGGATAACTCCGCTCTTTCTCTCTTCGTCTGAAAGTTCTCTCATACACAAGATAGAATAATCTTTCTCAAGAAGCATAAAGCTGAGTGGTACAAAACGCTCTTTATTTCTTACGGTTAATGTAATCCCATTTTCACCGCTTTCTATATCTGACTCAACCGGTATTCTCTCAGTATTTCTTGTACCACAACCCTCCGCTGCAATATAAAACTCTCTGAGATACGGTGTCTGAACCTTTAAGTTAGGGAAAGTTCTCTTAAGTTCTCTCTCCTGCAGTCTTGCAATGACAGATTTAACACCAAGCTTATACAAAAACTCTTCCCAGTAGGTTCTCGGTGTTGTATTTGTGATTATGACATAATCAAAGTCATAATTGTAATCATCATACAGTATGCAACTAACCTTTTTTCTAAACCACTTCTTCTCAAACTGTACAATATCGTTATCCTTTGAAAACTGTTTGATAACTTCAAAGTCACCTTTTGTCGATGCTTTCTGAGGATGTATGATTCTTCTGGGTTTCTGTCTATTTTCTGAATAATCCTCAACTATCATACCTTCTTCCTTGCCGTATAATACAAGGTCGAGCATTTTAGCAGGTGCATCGAGCGAATCATATTTGATGAACTTCTCGCAATAATCTCCATCATCATAGCTTGCACCGAGTATCTTTTCAGATACAAGCCATTCCTTTAAATCTTCGAGTTCATAAAGTTTTACAAAAGGAAGTTCTTTTATATCAAAATAAGTTCCTCTGTCTGACATATATTTATCATAGTCATACATATAGAGGATAATAGGCTTTCTCGTAACTGAAAAATCAAAGAATACACTCGAATAATCCGTTATAAGTGCATCAACACTATTTAAAAATTCGTATTTATCGACCTCAGCCGGAAAGCTCTTAATATGTTTATAATCTCCAAGCTGTATGCTGTTTTTAAGTATCGGATGGAAGTTTACATATAAAACCTGATTATCCTTGAGGTTTTTATCAAGGTACTGCATCATCTTCGTTACTTCTCTGCCGTAAGCATTCTGATTTACTGAATGATTGCTCGTACCGCGCCATGTAGGCATATATGCATATATGACCTTGTCCTCAAGACCAAGCTGCTTTCTAACCTCTTCCGCCTTTTCCTTATCCATAAAGATACTGTTTCTCGGATAACCGCTGAGTGCAACTTTTCCCGTATATAAAGGATTGAGATTGTAATCCTCCATAATCGCATTTTTGGTGAACTCATTTGGATGCATAAGATAAGTAGCCTGCAAGAAGTTATGCTGAACATTATACATTGACTCGATACCCTTACGCATCTGCTTTCCAAGAGTCTTTAACGGTGTTCCGTGCCAGGTCTGAAGATAAACCTGCTCATCCTTTTTTATAAAATACACCGGAAACGAACTGTTATTAATAAGATATTTTGCTGTTGCAAGTACCTTTAAATATTTATAAGAAGTAATACTTACAAGCTTAACCGGAATGTTATTTGCTTCAATAAATTTCTTGTGCGTCTCATAGTCCTGTGGATTTGTACTATAATAAATCTCATATTTGTCCGCATCTTCCCTCGATAAAAGTTCCTTTAAAATATAAAACGGAGAATCTGAGATTGTCGAACCATGAAACGACTCAAACAATATCCTGTTCTCCACAACAGGACAGTGCTTATAATAGCTGCCATAAAAAAACTTCATTTTTGGTGCTCTTTTCAGTATTCTTCTGGCATTGTTTTTCAACACATGGTAACCGCTTACCATTTTTGCCCTCGCCTTATTTATAAACATCTTAAAAATCCTTTCTAAACACTTGTAAGGGACTGTCGTCACCAACAGTCCCACCTTTTAATTCAGGCGGATATTCGCAATCCGCTCTGCTGTCTGCTCATAACACTATTAGCTGCTAGTGTTAAAATATTTAGGTTTATCAGTCCTCTTTTTTCTGACCATTAATACCTAAATCTTTTTTTATCTTTGATGTAGAAATTCCCTCTGTTCGTGGCAGATACACAACCTCACAATAATCTTTAAGGAAGTCAAACTTGCCTTCCCAGTCATGTCCCATAACAAACACATCTATATCATTATCTACAACATCTGAAATTTTCTGTTCCCATGTATTTTCAGGAATAACTTTATCGACATATCTTATCGCTTCAAGAATCTGCTTTCTATCCTCATATGAGTAATATGCCTTCTTATTCTTTATGGCATTGAACTCATCTGTTGAAAGTACAACTATAAGATAATCACCAAGTTCTTTCGCTCTTCTTAATATGTTTATATGCCCTACATGAAGCAGGTCAAATGTTCCGTAAGTTATTACTTTTTTCATCTTTACCCTCCAGTATGATACAGTTGTAAAACATCCATATTTTTTTATACTATACTATTTTCTTTAACTCGTCAATGAATTTTTCCATCTCAGCCATCGTTCCTATTGATATACGAAGATAGTTTCTTATGCGTTCACCCGAAAAATGTCTTACAAAAATATGTTTTTCACGAAGTTTATCAAAAATCACTTCCGCATCCACCGTACTGTGTTTTGCAAAGATAAAGTTTGTCTTTGAGTCACCAAAAGTAAAACCGAGTGCCTTAAGCTCTCTTTTAGTCCACTCCCTTGTCTCGATTATCTGATTTTTGGTTGCCTGGAAATAATCCTCATCCTCAATAGCCGCAACACCTAAAGCAACTGAAAGTCTTGTCATTGGATAACTGTTATATGAAAATCTCACATCATTCATGGCCTTGATAAGTTCAGGATTGCCCATGGCATAGCCTATTCTCATACCTGCCATTGAACGGGATTTTGAAAAAGTCTGAACAATAAGCACATTATCGTACTCTTTTGTCAAATATAAGGCAGACTCTCCGCAAAAATCAACATAAGCTTCATCTATTATAACAACAACATCACGATTATGTTCTATAACATCTCTCAGGAAACTCTCATTCTGCACGATACCTGTTGGTGCATTTGGATTTGCGATAACAACTCCGCCGTTTTCCTTATAATAATCTGCTGCCACAAGATTGAAATCATCATCTAAAGCCGGTCTTTCAAACGGAATATTAAAAAGTGTTGCCCACACATCATAAAATGAATATGTTATATCCGGGAAAAGTATCGGTTTTTTGCTGTTAAAAAATGTCATAAACGCTATCGCAAGCACATCATCAGAACCCACACCGACAAACACCTGGTCCGCTCCAACCTCATATCTTTTTGCTATCGCATTTACGAGAAGTGACGAATCAGGATCCGGATAAAGCCTGAGTGTATCAAGTGCGAAATTTGTCAGCACATCCCTTGCCTTCGGTGATGGTGGATATGGATTTTCGTTAGTGTTTAACTTTATCATATCACTAAGCTGTGGCTGCTCTCCCGGTACATATGGGTCTATAGTTCTTAAATTATCTTTCCAACTGCTCATGGTAATCCTCCGTCTGATTTACTGTCTTATCGGCTTTTCGCCGTTTTTATATAAAATTTTATTTAAATTTTTATTTTTCAGCCGCTCATTCTGTTTTATACGATTTCTTGTTTATATTTTTACTTTTAAACCATTTATTTTTTAATGAAAAATTTAGCTGTGTTTTTATTTTTTCAGCGGCTTGTTTATTTCAATCCATAACTCTGTGCCAGCTTCTCAAATGCCGCAAACGACCTTTCTATCATCGCCTTTTCCACACAGTAAGCAATCCTTACATATCCCGGACACATAAATGAACTTCCCGGAACTATCAAAAGATTAAACTCTTTTGCCTTTGTCGCAAATGCCACATCATCAGGCTCTGCCGTTTTCATCCAGAGATAGAAAGCACCCTGTGGCTTTACACACTCAAAGCCAAGTGATGTAAGTTTATCATACAAAAGTGTACGATTTGTGTCGTAAATTGAAATATCAGTGCTCGCATCAAGGCATTTCTTTATAACAAGCTGCTGAAGTGACGGTGCATTTACAAATCCTAAAATCCTGTTTGCAACATTTGCCGCCGCAATAAGATTTTCAAAATCGTCTGCTTCATCAGGAATAACAAGATAACCGATACGCTCTCCCGGAAGTGACAATGACTTACTGTATGAATACCCAACAATAGCATTATCATAATATTTTGTAAGATATGGAACTTCGACCCCATCGTATGCAAGCTCTCTGTAAGGCTCGTCAGCTATAAGATAAATCGCCGTTCCGTATTCTTTCTGCTTATCCTCAAGGACTTTTGCAAGCTCCTTTATCGTCTTCTCCGAATATACAACTCCCGTAGGATTATTTGGATTGTTTATGATAACCGCCTTTGTCTTAGGTGTTATCTTTTCCGCAAATTCTTTTATATTTGGCTGAAATGATGGTGGATTAGGAGAAACCGCAACTATCTTTCCATCAAAGTTTGCCACATAATTATTGTACTCTCCAAAATACGGTGCAAATGCGATAACCTCATCCTCCGGGTCTATTATAGACTTAAGAATAACATTAAGACCTCCTGCCGCACCTACCGTCATCAAAATATTTTTCTGGGAAAAATGTGTGTCAAACCTTTTATTAAGTGACTGTGCTATAGCTTCTCTTACATCCTCAAAACCAGAATTATTCATATATCCATGTAAACGGTTTGGATCCTCGTTAGATGCAATATCAATAATTGCTTCATTCACTTCTTTAGGTGGAAGTGTGCTCGGATTACCCAAACTGAAATCATATACATTTTCTGCTCCATATTTTGCTGCCATTTTCTTTCCTTCCTCAAACATGGCACGGATTACAGAACTTCCTTCAACATATTTAACCATCTTTTTTGCTATCATTTCAAACCTCATTTCTATACTTAACTGCATTTAGTCCAATGTAAAATCCACTCATAAATTCATAGGCTGAAAACTAATGTGTTTGCGAGTGAACAATAACACACTTCCCTCTAAGTATAGCACTCTTATATGGCATATGCTAGATTTTTTTGTAATAGATTTTGCTGTTTGGTAACAGTTCAGCCATAAAAAGATAATTGGCAATACAATGAGCTTGTTCATTGTATTGTTAAGTACCTTTTTATGGTAGAATAGCCTTTCATTTCTGAAATGAGTAAACATAAGCTGCAAAGCAGCGACTGACAGCTCGCTGGCAGGTTTATGAATGTAAGAAATGCAAGGCTGAACTGTTACGCTGTTTGACGATACCCAAAATACAAGAATAGACACAGCGAAAATAATTCTCATAATATGCATATTGCAAATCATTTTTACATATGCTATAATGTCGTTAGACAAAAGGAAGTTATGTTCCATAGCGAACACAAAACAAAACCCCCGATGCTGCTACATCGGGGGTTTTTATTCCTATTTTTTGCGTGGAAGGCTTAATACCACAGGCTAGTTACCAATTATTTGTCACCATCTAACCATTTGATAATGTAATGACAAATCACACCACCCATGACAGTAACAAATATGGAAGTTATGCGCTCCATAGCAAACACCTCCTTTCCTTGCCGGTATAGGAGATGGCAACGAATTTGTTCTATCATATAAATTTACAAATTACTACAAAATAAAATCAGTATTTTTTCAAAAAAAGTGCTTGCATTTGCATAAACATTCTGATATAATCTGATTGTTGTCGAGTTCGAGTTGAAAAAAGACAATATATGCGCTTCTAGCTCAGTTGGCAGAGCACCTGACTCTTAATCAGGGTGTCCAGGGTTCGAACCCCTGGAGGCGCATTGCAACATATTCTATTTCTTAGGTTCCACGAAAGTGGAATCTTTTTTATTGTATAGGAAAATGCTCGTAAAGCAGTGGGGCACCAGGAGCAAAAAACATCATAAAATAACACCACATAAAAACTATCCCACTATTATTATGTCATATCAAAAAAACGCCACAACGGGCGTTTTTCAATTTAACTTTATTTTCAAAATATGATGCAGGGTGCAAAAAACATTTTGACCCCTGCATATTAATATCATTTATACAATTTTTCTTCTCTTTAACAATACAAGTCCAACACCGATAAACACAATTCCTGCTGCTCCGGCATATCTTGTATCAAAATCCTGTCCTGTTTTCGGAGCTTTATAGCTGCCTGTATGATAATTAACCGGTGCTTTTCCCGACCTTTTAAGAGCCTGTACAGACTTTGAACTTCCTGACTTAGTACCGCTCGTACCACTGCCGCTTTTACTCTTATTGCCTGTTGACTTTTTCTTGTTCGTAGTTTTTTTTGCAGTCGTCTTTTTCTTCTTTGATTTGCTGTCACTTGAACCCGATTTGTCAGCTATCGCTATAATAGTAGTATCCCCCGAAACCGAGTCTATTGTCAATACTCCACTGTCGTATGAATATCCGCCTGAAACTTTCTTTCCGTCTACGGCAACTGAAACTTTTGAACTTTTAAGTTTATATCCGTCATTTGCAGTAAGCTTGACAGAAAAAGATGTTCCTGCCTTTACATTGCTTTCACCCTTGCTCGCCGTAACACCATAAAAGTCATACGAAACCTTATATGTGGATTCTCCACTAGAACCGCCTTTACCCTTAGCTGTGATAACAGTATTTCCATAAACTTCATCTATGGTAAGAACACCGTTTTCATATGTATATCCATCAGTAAGCGTTGCACCGTTCATCGTAACCGTAACACTGTCAGGAAGTGTATATCCATCCTGAGGAGTAAGCGTGATGCTCATTGAACTTCCCTGATTTACAGTTGTTTCCTGTGATGATGCCGTAAGTCCCGTGAGATTATATGTAACTGAATATGTATCATTTTCATCAGCAGATGCAAAACCTGCTCCGTACATACATAATGCCATAACGACAACCAAAACCATTACCTTTTTTATCAATTTCATACTATCCTCATTTCTGCACACTTTTTATATCCGTTAAGTTTGTGTCAAATGTGCACAGACACAAATCTTGTGAGTTAAATTTTTTCACATTAATCTCAATTTCTTTTTGCAATAACAAAAAGTCTTCCGTTTTTTTCTACGCTGTTACAAGTAGACAAAGTTATAAGCTTATCCCCATATTTCATTTTAACCCCTGTATCATAAACTTCCAGACTTTTAATCTTTTCTTTAAAGTTGTCAAATTCCTTCTCACTGGCTGCATTAAGAAAATCATAATATTTAAAAGTATCTGCAGACTCATCCGTTATCTTGGAAAGCCCTACAGCCACAATCTGATAATCATATCTTTTATACAAAGTATCAAATGACATAGTCTTGTGTTTCTCATAATATGACTTATCGAGATAATATTGGAGCGTTCCAAAAATCGAACCGTTTTTCATATTATGTCCATACAATATAACATTGTCATCCGGTTTAAAAACATCATTGCGGGCATCGGCAAAAACTGCTCCCGACTCGTCATTCTCACCGTCAAAATTATGGTCAAGATAAAACTCCTGATATACGGTACTTTGAACCACCGGATAATTTATCTGTGTGCCATTCACCACAAGCCATCCGACAAGGTCTGAGTTTGTCTTATACAGATTTCTGTACTCCGGAAGTATTTTTGATGTATCAATCCCGTTTCCATTGTCACTCGAAGCTTCTTTTAGCTGCTGAAGTTTTCTAATCTCAATAGCACTTTTATAACTCTGGTACTCACCAAATCCAAATACCAAAATAAGCAAAACTCCGATAAGCACAAACAAAATTCCTACCTGTTTTCTCTTTTTGCTGTTTTTTTTATGCTTTTTCTTTTCTTTATGCATATTTTTCTTCATACAAATATACCCTCTAAAAAAAATGTCAAGGATATTCACAATCCACGCAGACACATAAAATCAGTATAAACTATATTCTGACATTTTTCAATAAAATCCAAGCAGATATTCACAATCCTCTCTGTTGCCTGTTACTGTTAAACCTACTGTGTGACCGGCAACGATTACAGTGTTAAGCTCTTTTACAGTCCACATACCGCTTTATAAGATTTTCAAGTTCTATATAGCCTATCGGCTTTGAAATATAATCGTCAAATCCCTCTGACAGATACATACTCTTTGCTCCAAGAACCGCATTTGCAGTCATCGCTATGACCGGAGTATCTTTATTAGGTGAATTTTCCATTTTTCTTATAAGTTTTAATGTCTCTATCCCGTCCATTCCTGGCATCATATGATCAAGAAGAACAAGGTCATACCTGTTGTTTTTCATAAGTTCAAGGCACATCTCTCCGCTGCTTGCAACCTCCACATTTATATCAGTGACACGAAGCAGTTCTTTTACAACTATCCTGTTTGTCTCAACATCATCGACAACAAGAATTTTTGCATCAGGTGCACTTATATGTGTATCCTCATGTTTTTCCCTGTTTTGCAGCTTCAAAACATTTTCACCGTTCTTCTCATGCACTATCCTTTGCAATATCTGGACTTCAAAAACGGAACCTTTTCCAAATTCACTCTTCACACTTATCTCTCCACCCATAAGCCTTACGAGTTTTCTTGTGATGGCAAGACCAAGTCCGTTCCCCTCTATCGTATGATTTCGCTGTTCTTCCGCTCTCTCAAACGGTGAAAAAATCCTTTCAATATCTTTCTTTTTTATACCACGCCCGGTATCTCTTATCTCAAATATCAGCATTATACTCTCCTTATCAGCCTTTTCCCAGCCGACACCAAGCGTAATCTGACCCTTATCCGTATATTTAACGGCATTGTTCATGATATTGATGATAACCTGCTTAATTCTCAAAACATCACCATGCAGATACATTGGAATATCCTTTGCCATATCAAGCCGGAACTTAAGCCCCTTTTCCCTGATTTTCAAAGAAACAAGATTGATTATATCATTGATTACAAACTTAAGATTATAATCCTCTGCAACTATATTTGTCTTACCCACCTCAAGCTTAGACAGATCAAGAATATCATTTATAATACCGAGCAATGTCTGTCCCGCATTTTTTATGTACGAAGCATACTTTGAAACCGTCTCAGAGTCAGACTCTCTCAAAATCATCTCATTCATTCCCAGCACCGTATTTAACGGTGTCCTTATCTCATGACTCATCTGTGCAAGGAAATTTGACTTTGCATTATTTGCATCATCTGCACTCTTTCTTGCTGCCTCAGCACTTTTCCTTGCCGCCTCAAGAGCTTCAATAGTCTTTATCTTATCTGTAAGATCATCAATGATAATAATATATCCCATTGTCTCGCCGTACTCATCAGATATCTGGTTTATATCAAGCCGGCAGTGAGCACCATTCGCCCTGCACCTTACATCTATCTTATTAGAATACCCACCATATTTAAGTTTTTCATTTCCCATTTCAAAAAGATCTGTAAACAAAACATTCTCACAATTTTGTTCTGAAATTTTCAGAAAATCCGTCGCACTTTTATTGACAATCCTAAGTTTCTTATTGTAATCATATATAAGAATCGGCGATTTGACCGAATAGTAAACAAACTCTGATACATTTTCCAGCTTAACTTTATTTTTATTTATAAAAAGATAAATTCTGTAAAGAAGCAACACCCCAAATAACTGTGACAGTGTGCTTCCCGGAAAAGCATTAAATCCAAACACCGGCATTATCGTATCAAGCAGCATACCGGCAACAATAACACTCTCGCAAAACAACAGGCGTTTACCTACGATACGCTCCCACTTGCGCTCTCCGTTTTTTTTCATAAAACCACTGAGTGCAAACAAGCCTATAGCACACACAATACAATATATATCATATAATGTGTTCCATATTCCCGGAACAAACACATATGTCATACCTATTGCAGACATATGATATACAGTATTGCTTTTCTGCATTAAAAACGGATATAGCAGAATTGCCGAAAAAGCAAAGCCTTTTATCGCACTTATCCACAATCTCTTTTGTCCACACCATCTTGCAATGACTAACATAGCACATATCATATACATAAATGTGCCAACCATACCCGCACACCGCCAGTAATATGCACGAAGCGGATCTGTCTGAATCCATATAAATCCAAAACAGAAACTCCAAATAGAACTTCCTATACATACAAGTGCAAAAAGAATATTATTTATTTCTAATTTTTCCCTACTACGCAAAACACTCGCTGACATTATCGTAGTACAGACAAAAAAACCGAACATCACATACGATAGTATTCTGCCCATATCGCTCAACTCCTCTACATTGGCTGTCCCGTTCACACCTATTATGCATCCGTCAGCCTAAAATGCACTTTACCGTCACTATCTTTTAAAAGTACATTATCATATTTACAAAATTTAATCAGGCAGACTTGGAATAAGTTCAACATAAACCTGATCAAACTCCTTTCTAAGTTCTGCTCTGATGTCATTACGAAGCTGCAAAAGAATTTTTGTATTTATCAGATCATTGTGACTTTTAAAATAAATCTCAACCCATGTTTTTCTTCCAGTCTGAATAACATCAAGAAATTCAATATCACAATACACCTTGTCCATATGCTTTTCCGCAACAAATCTTATACTATCCATTATATCCTGTTCGGGGGCAAAAAGCACCAGATTTTTCAGATTTACAAAAATCATTTTCACCGGTTCTATAAGAAGGAAACAAGCCATCACTATGGCAACCACAGGATCGACATAATATGCAATCCATGCAAACTGCGTTTTCTTAACAAGTATCTGTATAAAAAAAGCAACCGCCACACCAAAGCTTGAGATAACATCCAGTTTCCATATGTAAATCTCCGCCTGAATCGTTAGAGAAGCGTATTTTCTGCTGAAATAGTACATTAAAATATAGATTATAAGACACCCCGCACATACCGCAAGCTCAAAAACAGCGATACTCCCGCCATCAACATGCCTGCCCCCGTGAAAAATCGTATAGAGATTGTCCCACACGAGCTGAATCGTTATAACAAGCAAAACGCTGTATTTGATAACTACAAAGAGAGACTCCACCTGCGAAAATCCATACGGTCTTTTTTCCGTGACCGGCTTATACAAAAGAGGTACGAGCACCATAAACGGTCCTATCATTATCAAATCTGTAACATCAAAAATACAATCCATCAAAAGCGAATGTGATTTTGTATAATATGCCATAAATCCTTCTGACAGCATAAACAAAATACTTCCTATTAAAGAGATATTCATGATAATCTTTTCGTATCTCATTTTGTTTTGATTTTTTTCATTTTCTCCCACACCAAAACCTCCCTCATTCCCGATTTTTTCATTTTATAAGCTGCTTCGCACCCCGACTGCCGCCTGTAACTTTGTTTTTCTTCTTCCATGTACTTTTTGCCTGTATCTTTCCGTTTTTTTCACATTCAATATCAAAGATGTTTTTCAAACCGTCCCATGATGTTAAGACCATCCTTCTCAACAACAAAAGCGTGCTCATCAATCTGCTTTAACTCTCTCCTAAGCTGTGCACACTCATATTTAGACAAAATAACAATCGTCATATAAGTCTTTTCCTCAGTATAACCGCCCTTTGCCTCCCACCATGTAGCATCACGCTTAAACTGCTTCACTATATAATCCATTATCTGAACAGGTTCTTTCTTGGTAAAGATAATAACCTCAGCATTTATATTCTGCGTGTGAGTGCGGTCTGTCACGAGCATACTTACTGCCGAATAGATTATACAATAAATTGCCGTCTGAACGCCAAACAAAACAGCACAAATTCCATACACGACGGCATTTAACATAAGTGAAATCCTGCCGACCGAAAATCCCTTAAACTTCTTTGTAAAGAACATTCCTACAATATCCATTCCACCGCTTGAACCACCTGACCTCAAAGCAATACCTATACCTGCACCACCAAATATACCACCTATGATACTCGCTGAAAGTGCATCCGCAACAATAGGCTTAGCTGGTATCGGCACAACACTCAGAAACAAAGTCTGACTAACCACACACACAAGAGTTTTCACAAAAAAATTCTTACTTATTGAAAAATATGCCAAAATAAAAAGCGGCACATTGAGAATCATATTGATAATACCTGCAATATCCGTACTTCCCGAAAAAAGATGCAGATACCTGACAAGAAATGTTCTGATTATCTGACTGACACCAAGCACTCCACCATTATACAGGTCAGCGGGCACAATAAAGAAATTTATGCCCATAGAAAAAATCAGCATCCCCACGACCGCCGTAATATTTCTTTTCCAAAATTCCATCTGTTTATGAGTTATAATAATTCCCATAGCAATCCTCATCTCCGTACAATTATTTGTACACATCAGATATGCTTCAAGTGTGCATCAAATGTATGCATACACAAATCTGATGTGCAATTTTTTACTGTCCTAATTTTATTATCGGCATTTTTTCATCTCTTAATTCCATAAAATAGAGCAAAACCAGCGTTTTGCTCCTAGTGCCTCACTACTTTACGAACATTTTCCTATACAATAAAAAAAGTCCCTACCCAACAGACCAAACTGCCAAACGAGGACTTTCAATGCGCCTCCAGGGGTTCGAACCCTGGACACCCTGATTAAGAGTCAGGTGCTCTGCCAACTGAGCTAGAAGCGCATACAATATAAATAACACCGCTGTCTTACGACAACGATATTACTATATCACACTGTTTTTTATGTGTCAACAGTTTTTTACAATTTTTTTCATCTTTTATGACTCAGACGGAGTGATAAGGTCTCGGCTGTTTTATTGTAATCCATCTTCTCCCAGTCAAAAAGGAGCTTGTGAAAATAATCATGAATTCATAAGAAGAATACTTCTGGCCTTATTTTGACTGATGAATACTATTTTGATGAAAATCAGCCACGCAAAGTAAGAATAAAGATTTCTGTATCAGCAGAAATGTCATTATTAACACTAAAAAAGCCGGAGTCCTACGCAGTTGGGATGAGCTCCATAACACTCTCTTTGAGACATGTACGGATAATTATGGACTAATTCCAATATATTTTTATCATCATCTGATAGTGTTAATTCCTTGCTTTGGGTAGTTTGGTGTGTTTGGGTAGCCACACCATTGACACCAAACTCACCTTTTACCTTACGGTACATATTTACTCTGAAATCGCCATCAAAATCAATCAGCTCTGGCTTTGGTAATCCGTACTCCTCACAGGCTTCAAATAACCTCGGTATTCCGGTTCCCCATTTTATGTTTGATCTGCCGTCATGTAATATGGTTCCTGTATCACACGACTAAATCTTCTTGTATCACTTGCAAGTGGTTATCCCTTACGGACAATTAAAGTATATCAATGCAGGTATTTAATAAAGAGAACCCAGAAGGTAAGTTACTGGTACTGATGGGAAAATTTGCGTAAAAAAATAGGCAGCTCTCTTTCGAACTGCCTACCCGCCAATGGGATATTCGGATCAGGGCTTTACCCACGCCTCCCTACGGATATTACTATTATATTCAAACATTACTATTAAAATTCACTGATTTCATCGTATAGTATCTCCCATTGTTCCGGAAGTATTTTTAATGTATAAATATCTACACTGCTCTTTTTTATCAGTTTCACCAAATCCTTCTTCATGGACTTCGCATCTTCAACAGACAACAATTTCTTCAATGCGTATAATCTGGAATATAAATCATTGTTCTTAGGTAACAGATTTTCTGCATCTTTCTGATGTCGTAGTACAATGGAGGATTTCAGTCCAACCACCATGGAATTATGTGCACAATAATTTCTCAAATTTCGTACACCATCTAGCCATGTATCCACCAGTTCCGTATCTCCTTTAGAATATCTTTTCTCATGAAACAGATATGTAAGCACACCCTTTCTCAAATCGCCGCGAAGATAATTATACATCATTGACATAGTACCAAATTCCGTATAACTGAATGTTACCCATATTGGGAGTTTATTGGTATGCCTGTTTCCACCTTTACGATACTCTTTTAGTTCCGGATATTTAACAACATTTTTTCTCAGTTTTTCTTCTTTGCGTACAATATCATCATAGAAAACGCTTTCAAAATATTTTATATTCGTTTTTCTCTTCTTGGTATCCCTCTCTCCTCTTGACGGAGCATAATACTCCTTTTTCATATAAAAAGTCCCATCCTGTGCCTTTATCGCACAGGCATTAGATATTGCACTCTTAAATCGCACTTCGACACGATTGCAATAATAAATAAGTATTCTCCTCAGATCAACATCAAACTGATACAATGCAAACAATGCATCCTGTGACGATTTATAACCCACATTCTCAACATTAGAAAGCAAAAATTTTCCATATCTGCTCGCTCTAAAATATCCTGCATGCAGTAAAAAACGACGCATTCGTATTCGTTGTCTAAAAGACACATACTTTTTCATCATGTCTATCTGTTCTTCAAGCGTAATCGGTAATTCCTTTTGTGCCATTTTATCTCTCCTTTAGGTAAAAAAAAAGAATGGATATACCATTCTTAATCCCGCTAATGGGATATTTGGATTAAGGCATTACCCATGCCTCCCTACGGCCTATAATTATATTAACACATATTTCAGAACAATGCAAGGCACAACTTGCCGTCTCTGACAATAATTGACCCTGAACTGTTATAACCTCCTAAGCCCCATATCTGTTTGGAATAAGATTATGCATTTCCCCTTTTTTATCATACATTCTGATATAACCGTTAGCGTAAATATCTGTATCACTGTCAGTTTCAAACACACATACACTAAACTTAAGCATACCCGCTTTCTTTATATACATCTCGCAATTCTGAGCTGCAACAGTCTGATTGCCAGCTCGTATGTACTCACAATCTGACGGTGCTACCACACTTAAATACATATTTTTTGAACATACGCCGCTTTCTTCCGGTTTACATATGGTATAAATATTTGCCTGCGTATAATCTATACTTGCAAGATAATCTGCCGGAATAAAAAACTCCTTACTTTTAAATCTGCGATACCTGTCAGACCTCGCTTTCACAGACACACGATACCCGTCAAACTTCTGCAAAACCGGAATATAATCCGAGTTCTCATTTTTGTCACTATAAGCAGCATTGTCTGAAACATCACCGGACTCCGACTCCTCATCGTCATATGGCTTTCCTACATCTGTCATTCTCAACCACAGATTCATATCACCTACCGGCTCACTTTTCCAGCTTCTATGTATAGAATTGTTTCTGTTAAAAATACTCATATCATTTTTAACTGATATATCCGACTTTGCCGATGCTGCTTTGACCGGCTGTGAAACTTTGGTCTTGCTTGTTTTTCCGCCAAAGAAAAATACTATGACAATTGCAAAAACCGCCGCAAGCATTGCAATCCCAAGTAAAGTCCCTATTATATTTTCATAAATCTCTCTACGCATAACTTTTTCCTCCCTTTTGAACTTCCTGTATTTTCCGTATATATTTATTTCCCCTTGTTAATAAATATACTACTCTTTATTTTCTTAAGAAAAAAGTTATTAAACATTTAAGATTTGCTTAAGATTTTGTTACTGCATTATTATTCATAAAAACTTCCCGGCTCCAGATAATCATGTAATGTATCTATTATTCCCTGTTTAAATTCCAAAATTTTTTTCAAAGTTTCTTCATCATTACAAAAAAATTCACTATCACGCACATTCTTATACTTTGTATGTTTTTTACCTTTTTTACAGACATAACTTTTATTTTCCGAAACATTAAGCCTGTTAAAACCTATCATAATTACCCAATATTCCATTTTTTAAAATAGATATAATATTAGCCAAAAGTACAATCGAAAAACTCCATAATGTGTAAATAATCAAATATCTGACTACCAAAAATGAAAACTGCGTACAATCCCGGATATAAATAATATATACCACACACCCAAAATATCCCACCGGTACCATCAACATTATTCCTTTTATCATATGCCTGATAAACTGATCTCATTTCTTCGGATGCTTCATTTGGAAATGCACATACATTCAATATAATCTCAATCAAAAAAGGAACTGTAAAACATACAAAAGTAACAGTAAAAAACACCCCTTTGTCTGGCTATAATATTTATCTGCGTTTTTATATTCTTTAACATCTTAACTCCATTTCTAAATATTTCTTAGTTACATTTATACCCTGTTCAATGGCATCTTTGTCTGCAATCGTCTTATCACTCATTACAATCTCTTTAAGTCTGCCTGTGTTCTGATTATTGAATGTATATTTTTCAATTTTCAAAACGCTGTCAGGTATTGTTATCTTTTCAGGCATCTGAGTGCATTGTGCAAATGCTCCGGCATTTATTTCCGTCATTCCATCAGGTATTTCAAGCGAAGCCTCCTTACCGTCATAATCCGTCAGATATTTTTCTCCCCATATATACATTCCGTTCTGATATTTCATTTCTTTATCAAAAGCTTTATACAATTTTCTTCCAAAATATCCCTCTGTCAATAATGCCTTTACACTATCATATTTAAGAACAATGCCATTTTCAAATGTAATGTCACTCCATTTAAGATTTCCTCTATATGCAGCACCCTCTTCACTTACGGCAAAAGGCACATCCGAGTTGGTCGTAATCTTTTCAATTCCTTTACCGATAACAATACTCTTCGGAACTTTAAATGAAAAATCCACATTCTTGCAGCTATCAGCAAATTTTAACACCGTATTTTTTCCGGCATACATAACAAATGTCTTTCCGTCCTTACTATATATATTGCCATCTACATTTTTATATTTCTTGTCTTTTGACCATACATATATCTTTTTTGCAGATATAATATCAGTATTTACTTTCTTTGTATTAAGCTGCGAATTAAATCTGACCGTGCCGCACTCCTCCGGAAAAGGTGTATCTTTACTCCATGAATTATCTGAATTGCTGCCATTGTCCGCATATCCGTTTCCATAAACATTAAATTCTCCCGGACATACAACTTCCTTTATTTTCTTACATCCCCCAAAAGCCCTGTCTCCAATTTTCTTTACACTTGATGCTATATTCACACTTTCAATATTTGTGCAGCTTCTGAATGCAGATGGCGGCAGCTCAGTAATTCATTTCTTTACAACTACCTTTTTAATAGCAGTATTCTCCCAAAAAAGACCGCTTTCCTTAGAAAAAGCTTTGCCTTTTCCTTTAATCGTAAGAGTTCCTTTCTTTAATGAACAAACCACTTTCTTAACTTTAATCTTATACTTAAATATTGTGTTCTTTCCGGATACTTTTGCATTTATTATTGCAGTACCGGTCTTTTTTCCGGATATACTCAGTTGATTTGCTTTTTTATCAACTATTTTAATATTATTTTTTCCAGATACTACCGTCCATTTAATACTATTACTCTTGTTTCCTACACTAAGTTTTTCACTGTTCCCTATTGCAACCTGCACATTTTTACTAAAGTTTTTTGCTCCGACAGTTTCCTTTCCATAAAAAATTCCTCCTGCCATTGCAAGTCCCATCACCAGCAGATAAATTTCAGATTTAGATTTTTTCATATCAATCCCTCCCACGTAAATTCATTATTCAAAACTTCCTGTTATAATATATAACAGGAAAATTTTTAAAATGTTGCACATATTTAATTAAAATCATGACTCATTTTATCGACATTGCTTTTATTTTCCGAAATATTAAGCCTGTTAAAACCTATCATATGCCTATTCACATTAATAACACTGCATTTATTTTATAGAACTATTAATGGACTATGCAGATCACTCTCTTCTCCTTATGCCTATTTCTATATTTTCCACCACCTTACTCCCAACGATAAAAATTAATATATTTATACAAATAAAATAAAACATTCCCCATAAAACAAAACTCTGTGAAAAATTCCAACTTACAACAACATTTGAAATTATATTAAATTTAAGAATATTCATAGCAATATATTTATTCTTTATAGATTGTGCTGCATAAACAATTATAAGACTAACAGCAATTATAGAATACATAATCAAAACAGCTACATTTACATCTATTTTCATAGATATAACATTTATAACCTGACAGCAGAAAAATGAAAAAAGTGACAGCATAATTATAGTTTGCAAGATTACTGCAATATCCGTTTTTCTTAAACTCTGCTGAGATGTTACTGCTGACATAACTGCATATGGCACCACCGTAATGACTACCCCCATAAGACAATAAAAAAACATATTTATACATTTCTTAAGATACCATACTTTTTTATTTATTAATCGTGTAAATATATACTCTCCGTTTTCCTTAATATCTCCACTTATATAATCACTCAACAATATAATTATAATTGTAATTGCAGCTAATGATTGTACAGCTAAGGTTATTTCGACTTTGTCACGACCATATGACCCTCCAAACATATTTGTTAAAAAAGTCGAGGCAACCGGCTCATTTACTTCATTTTTCCCACCAAAAAATAGAAAGGGTCTAAACAATATCATAAGCGGTATTACTGCAAAAACATACTTATATTTTTTCTTAAAAAACATAATCTCCTTATTCTCCTTTAAACAAGATAATCACAAGAAAATATTTTCTACTTTTCATATAATCCCACAATATTTTTCTTTAATTTATTATAATATGATAATATTTTTGATGAATCACTATAAAATTCCTGACCCATATTATATTTCTTGCTTTTTACTGTTTTATTGTAATCATTACTCAGATTAAAATAATTATAATTCATATTTTCTGCAAGATCTAATATTTTCTTTTTTGACCATTTATTAATCTTGCAATTATTTCCAAAAACCATATATTGATTATCTTTCTCCATAAGATTATAATCCTGACCTACAAGTTTTACAGTCCCCTTTTTATCCATAACAATCCATGAGTTCGTGTTTCTAAGCCATATTTTTTTATATTGGCATTTTCCTTTATAAACTTTTTGAACATTGACCTCTTGCATAATAACACCATTATTTGCATAAGTATTTCCTGTAGGCACCACTTTTACAACAACACTGTTGTCACTTGCATTTTTTAACTCGTCCTTAATCATACTTTTTTCTTCTTTTAAATCATAGTCATTTTCTCCATAATAATAATCTAATATATCTATATTTTTTTCCAAAGAGAAGTCACGCATCTCTGCTGACATATCAGACTTTTTTGAATTGACACTTTTTATTCCAAAAGCTGCTATCAATGATATAATACACACAATAGCAAATATATATAATTTTTTTAATTTAAATTTCATTTTGTTCTCCACTATATTGATGTTTTAAAATTTTTCCTGTTTCAATTTTGTATGTTTCATCACACAAAATCCCAATATCCTCCTCATTGTGACTTGCTAAACATATCAATGTTCCTCTTTCCTTTTCTTCCAATATTATTTTTCGTATAAGATTAACTCCATCTTTATCAAGCGCATTAGTAGGTTCATCTAAAAGAAGTATATCCGGTTTTTCCATTATAGCCTGTGCAAATATCAGTCTTTGACGCATACCCAATGAATATTTTCTGACTGTTCTTTTATCGTTAGGATCAAGTCCTACTCTACTCAAAGCATATTCTATCTCTTTTTCTCCAATAATCCCCTTTATTGATGCTAAAAACCTAAGATTTTCTTTTCCGGTAAATTCCCTATATAATCCTGCATTCTCTATAATTATACCTACAGACAACGGATAACGAGAATTAAACTCAACCGCTTTTCCATCAATCTGCATTTCACCCTTATCAGCTTTTATAAGCCCAGCAATCAATCTCAATATCATTGTCTTTCCCGAACCATTTTTTCCGATAAATCCATATACCTTTCCAGTTTCCAGTTTAACATTTATATCCTTTAAAATTTCAACATCTTTTATTTGCTTACTCACATTATTCAATACTATTGTATGTTTCATATATAACCTCTCCCGTTGAATATTTTATAATTCATCTTCCTTTATTTTTCTTTTTACTACCAAAATCTCCGCTATAACAAAACTTAGCATCACTAATAAAATATATATATAATTTTTTCCTGCCTGTGAATGTGTACAGGTGGACATATAATTTAAAATTGATGTCATGAGATAACATTTACCTTTACTTGCCATTGAAACAAGCACTGTATCAATAGTAGAAAAAATTTCAAAAACTATAAAAGAAAACAACAATATAAATACTTTTCCTTGTCTAACAAACAGTGAAAACACATATGCAGCAACCGACATTACTCCCCCAACAGTTGCAGCAATCAATGTAATAATCAAATTATATATTTGAGGATAATTTATATAGAGATATTTAAAACTCATTCCTTTTGATAATACATTCATGGCAAGATTATCATCTAATATATTAGGAACATAATTTATTGAATATCTACTTATTGTACTAAGATAATCATTTCCATCTTTTGGAAATAAAATGCTGTTCAAAATTATATTTAATGAATATGAAACTGCAATAATAATAAACATTCCAAAAAAGCATACTATTATTTGAGAAAAATAATATTTTTTTCTATCTCCTCTTGTTTGAATATAAAACTTAACTCCTAATTTATTTTCATCGTAAAATGACATCGCATACGGAAAAACCACCAAAAATGGAAAAATAACCACTAAATAATCCCAGCATTGCATAAATGTATTAGCCATAAATACAGAATTTGCTGCCGGCATATTAAATTCAAAGTTTTTCATATATCTGATATATGTCACAAACGGAAACGCTATTGCTATAGCTAACATAACCGCAAATGCAACAATAAATGTTTTCTTTTTTGTCATCAACTTAAAATTTAGTTTTATGTAATTAAGCATACAAACCACCTCTCTGTCTGTACAGTATATTGTATAACATTTTCACTTTACTAAATATTATAATTACTTAGTCTATAGTCTATTTGTTAAACTGATAAATAGTTCCTGTTATTTCTGCATCTAAATTACTTGTATTCCCCTTAACATTTATTGCAAGTTTTTTCTTTGTTGATGTAACCCTGCTGAGTGGAATTGTTGTATATATTCCCTGTGCCACTTTTGTTTTATTACTAATGAGTACACCATCACTGATATTAACAACTCGCCATATACTATATTTATAATCGCTTGAACTTCCATCGTCTTTATACATTGTTGTCACAGTAACATTTAAACTTTTATTCGTCACATTTTTATTGCCTTTCACAATTTGTTTATAGGCATTTCCTTTTATGTATTCCCTAACAAATCCTACATTTCTACCCTCATTTGAAGTTTTTGCATATGCTTTCACTGAAAATATCATACTTAACATAGCCAACATTATAACGCTTATTTTTATATTTTTCATTATATTATATTCTCTCTTTCTTTCATTAAATCTTTATCATAATACATTAGTAAAGTGATTTTGTTATTTTCTTCTACCCACATCATCTTAACAGCCCTCACCCGGGTAGAGGTTAAGGGTGAGGGTGTATTTTGTTTAATAGTCCCATTCCCTTTATACACCTTTCGATATTAATGTTACATTTTTACACTGTAACATCAACATCACTTCTTAGCACGGCTGCTTACCAGCTTTTCTAAGCCTTCTGGCTTTTCCGGTTCAAACAAAAAGGTTCTGCAACTCATAACAGAAACTCCCCCGAAAGCCACCGCCATAGCACAAATCCTGTTGCCATGCTTTTCGATAAACTTCTTTAGTTTTCTCAACCCGTCCTCTCTCCTTTCCGTACTCCGCTCAAGACTTTTTAGTCTTTAACAGATAAAATTTTGTGTAAGACAAACTTTTGCAATCAAAATTGCACTTTTATCTTGCACAATTTATACTATACACCTTTTTTCGACCAAAAACGAAAAAATGGGAAAAGTGGTCAAAATTTAAGGAAAAGTGGTAAATTTCATTGTTTTTTTGCTATTTTTTACCACTTTTCCCCGTTTTTTGACCACTTTTCCCATTTTTTGGCACAATTATATATTTTCATGTATAATAATTATTTACCAGTCATATCTGGGAATACAAGATGCAAAAACAACTATATTATGGATAATTATTATAAACAGCAAAATCTTTCACACAAACTTAGTGTCCGTGCACACCTGACACAAACACCGATATATAAAATGTGTACATAAACAGAAATGAGGAATACTATGAAAATATCAAATACAGCAGCAACGCATATAACAGATTTTTTTATCAATTCAGGCACTATAAGTAATGACGACAGGGCTTCCTATATCTATTGTTTTGAATATGCAATAGATACTATTATATTTCCGCTGACCATTCTTTTGTCAGGACTTATCTTTAACAGATTTATTTCCGCACTTTTATTCGCAGTCATTATCATTCCATTAAAAATGTCTGCCGGAGGTGCTCATGCTTCAACCCGCATAATGTGCAGCATTTTATCTTATTCATTGTATTTTGTCACATTATTTTGTTATCAGTTATTGGGTAATATATCTTTAACACTCTTAAATATATGCTATATAATATGTTGTGTACTTATAATGTATCTGTCACCCGTCGACCACAAAAACAACAGACTTGTCTCAGATGCAAAGCACAGATTAAAAAAATTTTGTATTATATATATAATTTTAATTTCAACTGTATATACGGCATTTATTTATAATGATATGCCTGAATTTTATCTTATGATAAACGCCTGTATATTTATAATTGCAATAAATCAGATAATCGGTAAATTAAAACACTAAATATAAACTGCTAACAGGGAGGATTAATATGAACTATAGAATTGCCGTCTGTGATGATGACCCCGTCTTTTTAGAAGAAACAACAAATCTTATTTTAAATTATCAGTTTGAAAAAGATATGAATCTTACGCTGTCTCCTTTTAAGAGCAGTAAGAACCTGCTTACAAATTTCAGGCACGCTAATGACTATCACATAGTCTTTCTCGATATAGAAATGCCTGAACCAAATGGCATAGAGCTTGCATCTATTATCCGTTCAAGTATAGACCGCCATGTATTTATTGTTTTTGTGAGCAGTTATCCTGAATATATGCATGACAGTTTCAAGGTACACCCTTATAACTATCTGCAAAAACCCGTAAGCAAAGAAACTCTCTTTGAAGTTCTCGATGAAATCCGCCTTGACATGGATGATAATAATTGCTACCTTACTATAGATGCTATTGATAATACATCAACAGCAGTCAATTTTAATGACATTTTATATATTGAGACCATTGATTCCAAAAAAAATCTTTTACAATTTTGTCTGACAGATAAAAAGCTCACTGCGAAAGGCACTTTAAAAGAATGGACAAAAAAACTGGAACAGTTTCCTTTTCAAAAATGCCACAACAGTTTTCTTGTAAATATTGCCCATATTCACTTTTTTTCTGGCTCAGAACTGACAATGGATAATCTTGATACGCTTCCTCTAAGCCGCCGCATGAGGAAAGAGCTTGAAACAGCTTATAAACATCAGTTGGTCATACATGACACCGGGAGGGTTTAGTTTAAATGATAATATTTGACATTTTATCTTATATCACCGATATGCTTTTAGCCTTTATTTATCTCAACAGGGCTTTTCACACACGCAGGACAAATATTCCCGCACCCCTGTTTTATGCCGCATTTGTACTGGCTGAATCTGTTTTAATGGCAAACCAGCTTTTATTTCACAATCCTGACAAACAGTTCTCTGTTTTTGTAACCATTTCTTTAAGCATACTTTCCACCTTTGCATTATGTTTTTTGTATGAGACTACTTTACGGCGAAAAGTTATCTACAGTATAATCTTTCAATTTTTTGCTACTTTTTCTGAAGCTACCTTTATGCTCATCATCAAACTTACATCTCCTGATATATTAAAACATGAAACACCATATCTTGTTGCTGTTTTAGGTTTTGGTTCAAAAATAATATTATTTTTGTTTATACTTATTTTTACAATGTTTTCAAAGGATGGCGAAAAATCTGATTTTGAGTATCATATATTCAGTCTCGTCACACCTGTTATATCGTTGATACTGCTTATTGCGATGCCAGCTCAAAATTTTTATAGCAGTAAAATCTCCTTTTATAATATTATTATCTTACCTTGTATTTTGATTTTAAATATTACAAATTATTTTATCCTTGAACGCATAAAATACACGCATAAGCTGGTATTGAAAAACACACAGCTCGAACAGCAGATTAATTTTCAGAAAAACAAATATTCACAGCTTAGTACCACATACAGAAATACACGACGCGTTGTGCACGACACCAAGAAACATCATTTTACCATTTTAAAATACATCGAGGAAAAAAGATATGACGAACTCAACACTTATGTTAAAGCTTCATATGAAGACCTTGAGAATACTTATTCTCTTTTCAACACCGGAAACCTGGTTATCGACTCATTACTAAGCAACTATAGTAACCTGGCTAAAGAAAATAGTATTGTATTCTCTACTTCCTTAAATTTAGAGGCAGTACGCATCCCCATAGAAGATTATGACCTGTGTATAATACTTGGAAATCTTCTTGACAACTGTATCAATGCCTGTAAAAAGCTTGCTGTTTCTGACAGATGGATTAAGCTAAGCATCTATATAGATGCTTATGACAAATTTCGTATAGACTGCTGCAATAGCACCAAAAATCTTCCCAAAAAAATTAAGCCTGACACCTCTTTAGAACATGGCTTCGGCACGACAAATGTTGACCAAACTGTCAAGAAAAACCGTGGCATGATGATAAGCGACATGACCGATGATGAATACACAACCATAATATCCATCCCTATATTAAATTTAAAACAGAAATCCAATTCACAAAAAAAGTGTTGAGATAAAAATCTCTATCTTTGACACCTCTATTTCCGGGTGATAATATGATGATAAGGTTAAGATAGCAATCTACAGCATTAGCTAAGGTTAAAAGTTATTCTGCCCCCAACTTCAACAAACATTCCCGGAGGAGTTTTTTATGAGTACAAATATAATGATAGTAGACGATGAAAAAGATATTGCAGACCTTGTCCAGATATATCTCGAAAACGATGGTTTTAAGGTCTTTAAATTTTACAACGGCAAAGATGCACTCGAATGTGCCCTGCACGAAAAACTCGACCTCGCAATCCTTGATGTAATGCTTCCCGATATTGATGGCTTTTCTCTGTGCAAACAGATACGCAAAGATTATTTTTTCCCTATTATCATGTTGACGGCAAAAAATGAAGATTCTGACAAGATTACAGGGCTTACTCTCGGTGCTGATGACTATATCTGCAAACCTTTCAATCCGCTTGAACTTACCGCCCGTGTAAAAACGCAGCTTCGCCGCTACACCCGTTACAACAAAGCCGATAATGAAAATACTAACACTTTTGCTCCAACAACAGAACATAATATAAGAGGCCTAAACATTTCAAAAAGCAGTCACCGAGTATTTCTGAACAATAAAGAACTTGCCCTCACACCGCTTGAATTTGATATTCTCTGGTATCTGTGTGAACACAAGGGAAATGTGGTGTCATCGGAAGAACTCTTTGAAGCCGTCTGGAAAGAAAAGTACATAGACAGCAACAACACCGTAATGACGCACATTGCAAGACTTCGTGAAAAGCTGCACGAACCTGCCAGAAAACCTAAGTATGTCAAGACGGTATGGGGTGTCGGATATACGATTGATGATTGAAAAGTAAAGAGCCTATTTGTGGTTCAAAAATAATCAACAGAGGTGTCACATGAAAAATAACAGCCTTACTAAAAAACTTATCAAACGATATATGCTTACCGTTATCGGCTTTATCGCACTTGTTTTTATTATATTTATCATCGGAGCGGCAGTCTGCTCCCTCAAAATCTGGTATCCCGATGACCCGGATTACATTATTCTTAAATCAATAAAGACACATAAATGGCTTATCGGAGGTTTTCTGTGCTTTATTACATGGTTTATTGTCACAATATCCTTTCTTGTGAAGTGGACACGATATATCAACGAAATACTTAATGCTTCAAAAAAACTTACCACTCAGGCAGAACAGCCTATCGTTCTGTCAGAAGATTTAAAATCCATTCAGGACGAACTTAATGCCGTAAGAGAAAATGCTGTTCACAATTCCATGCTTGCCAAAGAAGCTGAACAGCGAAAAAATGACCTTATAGTCTATCTCGCCCATGACCTCAAAACACCACTTACAAGTGTTATCGGTTACCTGACATTGTTAGAGGATGAGCCTGATATTCCCAAAAAAACACGCGAAAAATACACCTCGATAGCACTAAATAAAGCCGAACGGCTCGAAGATTTAATAAACGAATTTTTTGATATTACACGCTTCAACCTTACAAACATTGAACTTGATATCGAAAAAGTCAATTTAAGCCGTATGCTCGAACAGATATGCAGCGAATTTCTCCCTATATTATCAGAGCATAAATTAAGCTGGAATCTTGATATTGCACCTGATATAAATCTTATGTGTGACCCCGACAAACTCTCACGGGTGTTTGACAATCTTATCCGCAATGCCGTTAATTACAGCTATCCGGACACCGAAATAACCTGTGTACTCACAAAGCAGGATAAGGATATACATATTCTGTTTAAAAATCATGGCAAGACAATCTCTCCTGAAAAACTCAGCCGTGTATTTGAGCAGTTTTTTAGGCTTGACTCATCCAGAGCCTCATCAACAGGCGGTGCCGGACTTGGACTCGCCATTGCAAAAGAGATTGTTGAACTTCACGGCGGACAGATAAATGCTGCAAGCGAAAATGAGAGCATCAGTTTTGAGGTTGTGTTTAGAAATGACTTATAACGGTCTTATCTATATTTACACACAAAATGCAAGAATATTGTAAGTTTTACTTATGATTTTCTCAAAACAAAATATTTCCTCATAGATTAAAATAATCCCAGATAGCGAAAGTTTCGCTAACACCTAATAACAGTTTAGTGGGAGGAAATATCTATGAGTACAAAAAGATATAAAAGAAGAAAAAGAAATCTTAAAAAACTTACACTTGCAATACTTTTATTTTTTATAATATTCCGTGGTGTTCCTAAAGTAATCGATACGGCATCAAATGCCATAAGTGCCGTTTTAAATAACGGCAGCATTGAAACTGCTAAATCTCACGGAAACATTACTTCAAAAGAACTTTCAGAGGGCATACCTCTCCTTATCCAATGGGATAAACGCTGGAGGGATGCAGCTTACGGAAATTCAGATATAGGAATATCCGGCTGTGCCCCAACCTGTCTTTCAATGGTAATATCCGGACTTACCCGCAACAAACAGATAACACCATATAAAGTTGCAAAATTCGCCGAAAGAAACGGCTATTATATAGAGGGAACAGGTACTTCTTGGAGCCTGATGACCGAAGGTGCATCTGCATTTGGCATAACAGGAACAGAAATTCCACTGAGCAAATACACTGTATTCTCTCATCTTGAAAATAACGACCCCATCATATGCAGCATGAAACCGGGCGATTTTACGACAGCAGGACACTTTATAGTCCTCACCAAAACAGAAAACGGACAGATAAAAGTAAATGACCCCAACAGCCGCTCACGAAGCCGGCTTTGGGACTATGAAACACTCGCAAAACAGATTAAAAATTTATGGGCATTCAGCAAAAACTGATGCCCATATAAAACATTCAATTTATCTCTTTAATATTCCCACAAAGTACATCTTAATCCCCGATGGTATTAACCTTAAAACATTGTTTATTATTCCCGGAACTATAACACCTCTGCCACGCATCAGTCCGTCAACTGCAATTTTTGCCGTTCCTTCTGCTGACATTGCCCATATTGGTGTTTTCAGTCCCTCTTTTTCAAAAAATTTTGTTCTTGTTGTTCCCGGACACAGTGTACTCACGACCACACCTCTTACTGCTGCCTCCTGCCTTATCGCCCTGCTGTAACTGTATATGAAAGACTTGCCCGCAAAATATGTCGAGGTATATGGTCCCGGCTGGAATGCTCCTGTCGAAGCCACATTTAAAATCTTTCCTCTCCCCTTTTCATACATATCACGCAAAAACAATTTACAAAGACAAACCGGTGCAGTCACAATTAACTGTATCATTTTTTTATCGTCTTTTTTATTTATACTTTCAGTCCCACCCGTCAGTCCAAAGCCTGCGTTATTTACAAGTATCTCTATATCCACACCAAGAGTTTTTGCTTTGTGATACAATCTTTCTGCCCCACCTTCAACAGAAAGATCCTGCTCTATCGTAATGATATACCTCGTATTTTTCACAATCTTTGATTTTTTAACTTCAAGTTTTCTTTTTGCTATGGCAAGATTTTTTCTGCTCGATGAAGCAAGTATCACTCCATATCCTCTTTCAAGAAATTCACCTGCCATAGCAAACCCTATACCGCTTGTTCCACCCGTTATCAATACATATTTCATATTATATTCAAACTCCATTTCTGTTTGTTGTGTCTAGTCTAAAGCAAATCACATCAAAAGGATTATTGTTCCCTGATTTTCCACCGATGCTGATTTTGGCACTTATATCATAATGTGAAAAATTCATATATGCAAGATTTTTTACACTATGCACAAAAAATGTGTGCAGAAATAGGAAGTCAAGCAAATATTCATAATCCGCTCTGCTACTTGCCTGATAATGTTAAAATATAATTTTTGTAATTCCTAATACTGATAATCCCAATTATTTATATAATCACCTTCCACATCATAATCAACAGTTATCTTCCTGCCATCATCCGTCTTACCATTAAATGTGATTGACCCAAATGTTGTCAGGTTATTTGAAATATACTCATGTGTATAATAATCTTTTTTTACCTCTTTTACTATATTTATTCCATACAGCTCTTTTATCTGCTTTTTTATTTTAGCAACACTTTCTTTAACACATTTATTCATCTTTGTTTTATCTGCACAGAGCTTTTCATACTTTTTGAACTCAGCCTTAACTTTATCACTCATATTTCCCGATGTAAGCATCCAGTCAATTTTACTGTTCATTGAAATATGAGTATATTTTCCACTTTCAACATCTGTCACAAAATACGCAACATTCAAAGGGCTATCTTGGTCTTCTATGCCAAAATGTATGTTCCATACTCTAATCAATTTACCGTAGTATTTTTCATTAACCAGTTTTGAATTATCTATCCGCCAGTCAATATCAGCTGTTATCATATCCTTTTTTCCTTTAAGACATTCAAACATAAACTTCCAGTTACCGTTTTCCGTTTTATCAATAATATCCCTGAATGTCTTTTTATAATCGTAATCGCTGGATTTTACTTTATCAGAAAGATATTCACCTGTCTTTGGATCTTTATATCTTATAAATGAAATCTCATACCCTTTATAATTATACTTCTCAATAATCTCCTTATCCATTTTTCTTTCACCTTCGGATGGTGTCTCGCCCTCCATACTTTCGCTAGAAACATCTACCCCAACCTTTGCCACATCGGACTCTTTTAGGTCTGATGCCTCAGTCTTTACATTCTGGTACTTCATCGCCCCCATAAGTCCCACACAGCCTGCACCCAGCATGACCGTCGTAGCAATCATTAAAACTTTCTTATTACATCTCATAACTTTTTCCTCCCAATTATTTTTAATTTAAGATTTCATTCTAATTCTACCAGTATTTGTAATTTACATAATATATATAATTACCGACTAAATCATATTGCACTTCTATTTCCTGACCATCATCCATATAGCCATAAATTTCAATCAAACCGTTATTCATCTCATTTTCAGCAAACTTATATTTTTCATAATATGAATCCTTTACTATTTTTACAAGATTTATATTATACACTTCCTTTAATTCTTTTATTATCTTATCCTTATTTTCTTCAATACTCTTATATATTGCTTTTTTGTCATTTGAAATATTTTTACACTTATCTAATTTTTCTTTTACTTCCTGTCTCTTTTCTTTTGACGGAAGTCTCCACTGTTCCGGAGCTTCTAATAATTCTGAGCTTGCTGACCTTATGCCCATTGTATATTTACCTGTTGCTGCAATGGTTGAAAACCAGCCAATCACATCGTAAGATGAAGTATATTTACCCTCATATATCTGTGGTTTTTTAAAACGGATATTACATTCTCTTATAAGTTTTCCATAATACTTTCCATTTACAATTTTATTTTCATCTCTTTTCCAATCTACCTCTGCCGTTATCTGATTTTTCTTCCCTTTCATTTCTTCCAGCATATAATTCCATCCGCTCTTTTCCGCATTGTCAATAATTTCCCTGAATGTCTTTTTATAACCGTAGTCACCGTCCCGCTCTTTGTCCGAAAGATACTCTTTTGTTTTTTGGTCTTTGTATCTTATAAATGAAATTTCATATCCCTTATAAGTATATTTCTCTACAACCTCCTTATCCATCTTCCTTTCAACCTCATCCGGAGTCTCCCCCTCCATAGTAGCACTGGTAACATCAATACCGGCTTTGGCCACCTCAGACTCTTTTATGTCTGATGCCTCTGTCTTTACATTCTGGTATTTCATTGCTCCCATAAGACCTATACAGCCTACACCCAGCATGACCGTCGTAGCAATCATTAAAACTTTCTTATTACATCTCATAACTTTTTCCTCCCTATCTATTATAATTTTTTAAAGTGAATTCCACATCTCTGTTTGCATCAATAATTTTTTTACCTTATAGCCTGCAGGCAGCCGTGACTTTTGACTTTTATCTAAAAATCTCATTCACTTTATGTTACAAAATATACAGCTTTGTCCTTACCAAAAAACAACCATAAGGTTACCAAACGGTAAACATTTCGGATTATAATGGGATTTTCACGGTTACTGTCGTTCCGACTCCCTTTTTAGAACGGTACTCCATTGAGCCGTCATGCTTTTCAACTATCTTCTGGCAAAGTGAAACACCCAGTCCCGTTCCTCCCTGCTTCCTGCTTCTCGACTTATCTACACGATAAAATGGTTCTTTTATCTTCTCAAGTTCCTCTGGCTCCATTCCGCAGCCTGTATCAGTAATCTCGAAAACAGTATTTTTCTCATTTTCATATACATATGTACTTATTTTTCCACCCTCATCTGTTGCCCTGAACGCATTTTCAAATATATTTCTTATGAGCATTTCCAAAAGAAGCTCGTCCCCGAATAAACGGTCAGCCTTAATTTCCCACTCTGCTTTAATATTCTTTTCTGCAAATCTCTTCTCCTGCCACTTTTTAAGCTCATCCGTAAATTTATTCATACTGATATTCTGCTTTTTAATGTCGGAATGTCTTATTACCGCAAGGTCAAGCAGCTCATATGACATATTTTGCAGACGCTTTGCTTCATGTCCTATAAACCCAAGACACTCCATCTTTTCTTCATCGGAAATCTTAGCTCTCTCCATATACTCGACAAAGCCGCAAATCCCTGTTACCGGAGTTTTCATTTCATGTGCAAGATTATCAATAAACCACTGTTTACGCTCTGCCTCATCCATAATCTGTTTCATGTTATTCTCTATCGTTTCTGCCATTATATTTATATTCTTTCCAAGAACAGCAAGCTCATCACTTCCTTTTATATCGGTTCTTGTCTCAAGTTCGCCGCCTGCCATTTTTTTAACTGTCTCATTAAGATTTTCCACCGGTTTTATGCATTTCTGCAAAACAACTATCATAAACAATGCCATAATAATTGATATTACAAGACTTCCAATCGCATAATATATTCTGATATTTTTCCACATACTGTCAAGATTATATAGAGTTTTCTCATATCCAAAATAAAATGTCTTTTTTTTATATTTTTGCAGCTTAAACACCATAAGTCTTGTATGCCCGTCAATATAACACTTTATAACCTTATTGTTTTTAATGCTGTTTTTTTTAGTATTAAAATGAGCCTTATCCGAATAATAAATCTTCTTTTTTTTCTCGCCCTGCCATAGTCCAAGTTCTATCTTCTGCTGTTTATAATAATTGGTATATTTCTGAATTATATTTTTAACATCCTTGTCATTTAACTGTGACTGCTGCATTTCACCATAAATCTGGTCAATTATCATTCCAAAATCCCCGACCGCCTGTTTTTTTTCCGCTGCAATATTTTCCTTATATGTAATTCCAAAAAGCAGATATATCGCAATATTTAAAATCAGCAGTATCGGAATAATAAGCACCACATATAATTTCTGCCATAACTTCATAATAATCTCCTCTTTTTAATCAGTTTCAAGTCTGTAACCAAGCTTATTTATCGTGCAGATTTCCTTTTCAAGCCCTAATTTTTTTCTAAGTTTTCTTATATGAACATCAACCGTTTTTGTATCTCCCATATAGTCCCATCCCCACGCCAGTTCAAGAAGTTTCTCCCTCGACATTGCCATATTTCTATTTAAAATAAGCACTTCCAGAAGCTCATACTCCTGCGGTGCAAGCTGAACTCTCTCCCCATTTTTAAATACATCGTGCCTGTCAAGATTTACCTCAACATCACTTATCTTAAAGACATCATCATTTTTCTTTGCCCTGCGGAGCACTACATTTATTCTTGCGATAAGTTCCAATATCTCAAAAGGCTTTACGATATAATCCTCCGCTCCTATCGAAAGACCGTGCAGTTTATCGTTAAGTTCCCCCTTTGCCGTTACAAATATTACCGGTACATCCTTAGTCTTTTCCATAATCTCAAACCCCGACATTCCGGGCAGCATAACATCCAGCAGCACCAAGTCGAAATCTCCCTTTTCAATCATTTCAAGTCCCTCTTTACCGTCATACACCTGTGTACATTTATGACCTACCATCTTAAGATTTCTTGCAACCATCTCATTTATTGTAGTATCGTCCTCAACAATTAAAATCCCAGCCATAATAAACCTCTTTTCTCAGCAACTTTTTATAAGATGATTATATAATAACAATCTGTTTTGCTCTGCAACAGATTGTCATCTAACTTCACCTCTAGCTCTTGTATTTTTATAACTTCTGCCTATCGCCTGACAGCTATTGTCAAACTTGCGAGTAAACATTAACCAAAACACAGTAACAGTTCATATATAGCATACTACAAAATAGTAACCAAATGATTATCAAATTAATATAATAATATAGATGTTTACGAAACAAATTATATATTGCATTCTATTTGTTATAGCTGTTCAATTTTATAATGTATGATAGTTTCACGGGCATCTATATTCCCTGTCAAAAGGAGACTCTAACATATGTCCATCAAAAACTGCATTAGAAAAGCAACCCAATATAACTGCTGTCTTGACAGAAAAGCAATCTGTATGAAACACTCCTGGGACGAAGTTTCAAAAATGCTCGACACTTTCTGCGACTGTAAAAAATGCCGCAAATGTCAAAAATGCAAAAAACGCCCAAAATGTAAGTGCAGATAACTTGGTTTTGTATATATTTTTTCATATATTAACTTACTTATATATGGTAAAATATATTTAAAAAACAGGAGAAAAAGATGTTTACACCAAAACTTATAGTTACGGATTTAGACGGAACTGCCCTAAATAACAATAAAGAAATAACAGCAGAAACCATAAAAGCCTTTGAACGATGCCGCAAAAAAGGTATTCACATTGCAATCGCAACAGCCAGATACATAGTCGGTGCTTCTTATTATGCAAGAAAACTTCACGCAGATTTTCAGATACTTACCGATGGAACACTTGTATATGAAAACGGCAGACTCGTATATTCACGCACAATGACTAAAGATATGACAAACGACATAATAAACGAACTAAAAAAATATGACTGCACTTCCCACATAGCCATTCCAACAACTACGGCATTGTATAGGTTTCCATCTGATAATACTAACACTACTGCAGACCAAAAAAATGTTGTCAATATCAATGCAGCCTCAAACAGCAAAAAACCTGAAAATCAATCTTTTAACAATATAAAACAGGATCACTCTCCGGGAATTTATTTTGACATAGACAAATCATTTCCCGAAGAAGCGTGCAAGATAGTTGCTCATATATCTGATAACAATATTGCAAAAGCCATTGCCGACAAATGCAGCTGTGAATATTTCCATTACCGTGGTGAAACCACATATACATTTTTTCACAAAAAAGCAAGCAAACTTGATGCCATCAAACATATGGCAGATTATCTTGATATTTCACTTAAAGATATATGTGCTTTTGGTGATGATATAAACGATATTGAGATGATAGAACATTGTGGATACGGCGTTGCGATGGCAAACGCACTTGATATTGTCAAAGAAAAAGCCGACTTTGTTACATTATCAAATGAAGATAACGGTGTTGCAAAAGTGCTGGATGAGTTTTAATACTCATCCGAAGCCTGCTCTAATTTCCTCCTAAACATCGCTTCTCGTTTCAACGCCTTTGGCAGAGACACATCAATAAAAAAGACGAACTACTTTGAAAGCAGTCCGCCTTTTTATTTCTGTCTGTATGACAGTATATTTTCCTCACATCATAAATGTTCAGTAAATTATTTAAGTGTAACCTTAGCACCTTCAGCTTCGATCTTAGCTTTGATGTCTTCAGCTTCTTCCTTAGATGCACCCTCTTTAACAACCTTAGGAGCTCCGTCAACAACTTCCTTAGCTTCCTTAAGTCCTAAACCTGTTACTTCACGAACAACTTTGATAACCTTAACTTTGTTTGGTCCAACTTCTGTAAGCTCTACATCGAACTCATCTTTCTCTGCTGCTCCGTCAGCACCTGCTGCACCTGCTGCAACTACAACACCTGCTGCTGCAGAAACACCAAATTCTTCCTCACAAGCTTTTACTAAATCATTTAATTCTAAAACTGTCATGCCTTTGATAGCATCGATAAATTCCTGAGTTGTCATCTCATTACCTCCATAATAAATATATTTTATAAATTCGTTGCATCAGTCATCTGACTGATGTAGTATCCTGCCGCCGCTCACACCGAAAGTGCAAACATCAGCATTTTCTTTGGAAACCTACCGTTCCCGTTTCGTTCAAATAATTAAGCCTCTGCAGCTCCATCACCCTTTTCAGCGATCTGATTAAGAACACGAGCAAGATTTGTGATAGGTGACTGTAAAGAACCAAGTAACTTGGAAATAAGTTCCTCTCTTGAAGGGATGCTTGCAAGTGCTTTAACACCGTCAACATCGTAGAATGTTCCTTCTACTACTGCACCCTTAAATTCAAGTGCCTCAGCTTCCTTTGCTACATTGTTAAGCACTCTGATAGGAGCTGTTGCATCCTCTTTTGAAATAGCGATAGCAGATGGTCCGTCAAGTAAGTCATCTAACTGAGCAAAATCAGTTCCTTCAAAAGCACGCTTCATAAGTGTGTTCTTGTAAACTTTGTACTCACATCCTGCCTCTCTAAGTCCTTTACGAAGCTTTGTATCCTGCTCTACTGTAAGTCCACGATAATCTACAAGTACAACAGTTGCAGCACCGTCAATCTTTGCCTTAATCTCATCAACTATAGGCTGTTTGATTTCAACTTTTGCCATGAGTAAGTCTCCTTTCCTGGGTTCTCCCCATAATATCCACTGCAGACAGACAATATAGTTTGTCCTGAAAAGTCGATTATATTTAAACGAAACACAATCTCTTTCAGGCAAAATAAAAACCTCGTCGCATAAATCCAGCCGAACGAGGTGAAAATAATTCATATCGAAATTCATCTTCCTCGGTAGGCGTTTGTACTTACACCGGTTCACCGGCACCTACTGTCTACGGCAGTGTGTCCTGCAATTCACAGAACAAAACTAACATTACCACAATATATATATGTGTGTCAAGTGTTTTTTGCGTTTTTATCTCAATTATAGTAACAGTTCAGCACAAAAAAGATAATTGGCAATAAATAAGCTTGCTTATTTTATTGTTTATTATCTTTTTTGGGTAGAATAGCCTTTCATTTATAAATGAAATAAACATAAGCTGCGTAGCAGCGGCTGACAGCTTGCTGGCAGGTTTATGAATATAATAAATGGAAGGCTGAACTGTTACCAATTATATTATTCCCTCGCCTTTCTGTTTATATATTCTGCCTTATATTTAGAATAAACGATAGTCTGATCATGATACAATCCATAATATCCTGACATAAGATAACTTACACTTATTGCAATAAGAAAGAATGGCACAGCTTCATAGCCGAAAAGTTCAAATGCTATCAACATTGATGTTATCGGGCAGTTTGTCACTCCACAGAAAACAGCCATCATAGCAACTGCTGCACAAAGTGACGGTGAAATCCCAAAAATCTGACCGAAAAGGCAGCCAAAAGTCGCCCCTATAAAAAATGACGGTACTATCTCACCACCCTTAAATCCTGCTTCAAGAGTAAGTGCCGTAAAAATTATCTTCCATATAAAAGCCATCGGCTTTACATTTCCATGTATCGCCCTCACTATCACGGGCACGCCTGCCCCCATATAATCGTCCGTATGAAGTATAACAGTGAGTATTATTATGATAATGCTTGAAAAAACTATCCTTATATAGGGATTCTTAATTTTTTCCCTGTAAATGTCGCCGAGACCGTGAAGTACCATACAAAAAATTACACTCAATGCCGCACAGCACATTGCAAGAATGATTATCTTTATGCTCGGTACTATCTGAAATCCCGGTATATGTGCTATATTAAATGTATTAGGTCCTATGCCCATATGTGTTGCAAATTTTGATGCAATTAGTGCCGCAAATACGCATGGCACAAGTGCGGCATAATACATTACCCCAACACTCACAACTTCCATTGAAAATATTGATGCAGCTATCGGAGTCCCAAATATTGCCGAAAACGCCGCACTCATTCCACACATAACTACTATTCGTCTGTCTTTTTCATCAAATCTAAACAATCTTCCAAGCTGATTTCCTATGCTTCCGCCAAGCTGCAATGCTGCTCCCTCTCTGCCTGCCGAACCTCCCAAAAAATGCGTGATAATCGTAGATATAAAAATGAGCGGTGCCATTCTGAAAGGTATTTCTGTTTCCGCATGAATTGTCGATAAGACAAGATTTGTACCCTTATCATTTTTATATTTAAAAATTCCGTAAAGTGCCACTATAATAATACCTCCGAGCGGAAGTGCAAATATTATCTGCGGATGTCCGGTTCTTATCTCTGTCACCACTCTCAGACAATACGCAAACAATGTACTAAAAGAACCGACAACGATTCCTACTATCGCCGAAAAAATCCCCCATCTAATAAATCTGTATATGTTTTTATAAATTCTTGATATGTAAAATTTTATCATCTGATACTTTTTCATTTTATTTGTTATCCTCTATTCATAGATTTGTGACCCATCTCCTGTCAAACACCGACAAAAAATTAAAGCGGTTTGTAATATTACAAAAGATACACAGCAATAATACAATCTGCGACACTAATTTACCTCAAAACCGCTATGCCACTATATCAATTATAATAGAATACTATTTTTTTTGCAAAATGACAAATATTTCATACTTTATCAGTATTCATTATCATTATTAGCCATACCTAACCCATTTGCAATACCACCGGTCTTTTTCTCCCCACAAGATGTAAAATATATTTTTTACATCTTTGATAATGATATTTTATATAAAATTTACAATATTCGTACCATTATCCTATTTTCCTGATTTATTCTTATATATCACTATATTCCAACGGTTTTCACACAACCTTGCCACTCTATTACAACTACATTTTCATTGTACTTTCACCCTTAAACAGTATTTTTTCATCATTTTAAAAAAAAATACATTTTTTCTGTTGACAAAGTAAATAATAAATGATAATATAAAACACATAAACAGTAATAATTACTATTTACTAATGATTAAGCAACAAATTTTTTAACAAAAATCAAACAATATAATTTTTAGAAAAGGAGATTATTATTATGGCAAAATGGGTATGTTCAGTATGCGGTTATGTTTATGAAGGAGATGCAGCTCCTGAAAAATGTCCACAGTGTGGAGTTTCAGCAGACAAGTTTAACAAACAGGAAGAGGGCGAGCTTACATGGGCTGCTGAGCACGTTGTTGGTGTAGCACAGGGCGTAGATGAGGAAATTCTTCAGGGACTCAGAGACAACTTCAACGGCGAATGTTCAGAAGTAGGTATGTATCTTGCTATGGCAAGAGTTGCTCATCGTGAGGGTTATCCTGAAATCGGACTTTACTGGGAGAAAGCAGCCTACGAAGAAGCAGAGCATGCTGCTAAGTTTGCAGAACTTCTCGGCGAAGTTATCACAGACAGCACAAAGAAAAACCTTGAGATGCGTGTAGATGCCGAGTGCGGTGCTACAGCAGGAAAGATGGCTCTTGCTAAAAAAGCTAAAGAACTCGGACTTGACGCAATCCATGATACAGTTCATGAGATGGCTAGAGATGAGGCTAGACATGGAAAAGCTTTCAAAGGCTTACTTGAAAGATATTTCGGTTAATAATTTCTGCGTAAACATCGTATAAAGATTTTTAAAGGAGGAAATCACAAAAGTGTTTTCCTCCTTTTTTGCTATCAACTATATTGACTATAATTTTTCATACTTCCTGTATATCACTGCCTTTTTGACTGCTACACATATTTGATGTCACTCCGGCTTAATCAAGCAGCTCCACTATATTTAAGTCTTTTCTCAATGCCAGATCAACAAATCCCGAACCAACCTGAATAAGTGGTCTTAATATACTGTACTTATTAAACAATACTATTTTTCCTTCCTGACCGTTATTCAGCCGCACTCTGCACTGTATGAAAGTCTGTGCAAGCCTTGATGTAAATATAAGAAGTGCTGACGGATCATATTTATTACCTTCCACTTCATTTAATTGTATCAATACTTCAAAAGGTGACATTCTCTTAAATCCCGGCTCTCTCATAAGCAGCGTATCATAAACATCTGCTATCTCAATAACTCTCTGTATAGGATTTAAGCTTTTATTGTCAACACCGAGTGGAAATCCGGAACCATCTGCGTGTTCATGATGTGTCAAAACAGCCTGCTTTATACTCTGGTCGAGATCCTTATTTTTAACAAGTTCATATCCATACATTGAATGTTTTGAAAAAGCTCCCATTTCAAGTTCCTTGTGAAAGGAAAAATCATCTAACTCATTTTGTGTAAATTTAAGAATCCCTATATCATGCAAAATACCTGTAATCGCAACTTTTTCTATCATATCCTCTCTGTATCCCATCCATCCTGCAAGTATCTGCCCCCACAATGCAACATTAACAGAATGTGTATAAAGACCGGAGGCATTTTCTTTCATCTTCGATAATAAAACGCATAAATTCACTGTATTGTCAGCTTTTGTTACAACTTCATTTAATGACTCCAGCAATTCATTTACATCTATATCCTTATCATTTGACACCATTTTCTTAAGATTTTTCGATACTGTTTCCTCTGCTATACAAAATTTTTCTTTAAATATTTTCTTCTGTTCAGGAGTTATCGTACTTGTTTGTGATTGCCCGTGTGCCAATAAATCATACTCAACATTAACATACTCTATAAGATGTTTTGTAAGCAAAGAAATAATATCAGGTGTAGCTACAGTCCCCGCTCCTATTAAAAATGTCCCTGTTCTAGAATAAATATTATCCTTTATTATCATTCCGCTTTTCAATCGATTCAAGCGAATACGCATTTGTGCCATCCTATTTTCTCCTTTTATAACAATATTCCTTTATTGATAAATATAACTTATATTATACCTTATTATTAAATTTTTTGTACTATTATTTTTTGACATATACCTGCCTTATTGGTATAATATACTATATTAGTAATTATTATTGTTTATACACTTAAAACCTTTTGTTTTTTACCATTATATAGGAGTGATTTTTATGTCAACGATTCGCTACAGCAAACAGCGCGAAGCAATAAAGGACTATCTTAAGTCTGTTACCTGTCATCCGACCGCTGATACAGTTTATTTAAATATCCAAAAAACATTTCCTAATATCAGTCTTGGCACAGTTTACAGAAATCTGAATTTTCTTGTAGAACATGGCGAAGCTATACAGATAGATTGCGGAGATGGATTTGTTCACTTTGATGGCAATCCCATTCCGCACAATCATTTTTTCTGTAGAGCCTGCAAGTGCCTGTTAGATATTAAAATGGACTCCATTGAGCATATCGACATTATTGCAAATGCAAACTTTCCCGGCAAAATAGAAGGACATACAGTTATTTTTCACGGTCTTTGCGAAAAATGCTGCCAAAAGGAACATTGCTAAATATTTAGCTTTTCAAATGTTGCCTTCAAAACGGATATATCTGCATCCTTACTGATATGCATTGTTATTCCCATTTCCTCCGAAAATACGGAATCTTCTATATAATGGGTTTTTGACAGGGCTATTATAGGCAGATATATCCCTTTTTCTTCTTTTCGTATTTCTAGTGCAAGTTCATAACCACTTATTTCCGGAAGCTGTGCATCAGTTATTATGGCACAATAATACCCCTCTCCTTTTTCCCTGTATATCATAAGTGCTTCTTTTCCCGTTGAAGCACATTCTACATCAAATCCCAGACATATCAGCTTTTGTCTGAGTGTATTTTGGGATGTTATTAAATTTTGTACTATTAAAACTCTTTTTGTCTGGTTTTTATTTTTTTGTCTGATAAATTTCAATGCCTGGTTTTCTGAAAGATAATTATTATCCTCACAATAATCCTTTTCTGTTGACAACGGAACACTTATCGTACACTTTGTTCCATTTTCAAGTTTACTATCAACCTTTAAATCTCCATTCAAAACTCTTATGGAATTTTTTGTTATCCAAAGACCAAGCCCGATTCCATGTCCATTCTGTTTATTGTCATGTTCAAATATGATACTTTTTAATGCATTATCAATATATTGTTTTTCAATTCCCGGACCATTGTCCTCCACTATTATTTCATATATTGATAAATTTCCAAATTTTTGTTTTCCCTCTATTACCGTAACTTTTATAATCCCGTTTTTATATGTATATTTAACTGCATTAAGCACAATATTTTTAATTGCCTGCTTTAATCTCATTTTGTCTGTATATACATTATCCTGTGATATGTCATCCATATTTACAATAAGTTCATGCCCTTTTTCGATTATATCTTCTTCTATTTCACCAATTATTTCTTCAATGAGTTCGCTAATAGAAATTTTTTCATATAAAAGTCTTGTGTCTCCGACTGCTATCCTGCTTACATCCAACATCCTATTTATATTTTCCAGCAATACATCTGAGGCATTTCTTATCTTACTTATATATTTATCATTGTCATGATAATATTTTTTAGATGTCCACAACATATCAGTTATCCCGATAATATAATTTACCGGAGTTTTCATATATTGTCCCATATGCTTCAAAAAGGCACTTTTCGCTTCATTTGCCACTTTAGAAATATCATAAGCACACTTTAATGATTTATTCTCCATGCTTCCAAATTCTTCCCTGAAAATACATATGCAATATTCGGGTTCTCCTGCGATATAAAATTGTGCAGAAAAATTTCCTCCAAGTTCTTCATTATACAAAGAAATTATCTCTGCCTTTTTTATCCCCGCAAAAATATCCGATATTACCATCTTAATTTCATCATATCTGTCTCGAAAAATTTTCAAAAGAACATTTGATTCAAAACTGTCTGTTAAACTCTTTTTGTTCTTAAATGCCTTATTTAAATATACTTCTTCAAAGCCATCTTCTCTGTCTAAATTCCGTTTGACAACCACCATGCAGTCAGGCATATTGTCAAACGCTCCTGTAAAATCCAAACCTTATCCTCCATTATCACATCTGAAGTCCTCTGTACTCCACACAAGTTGAAAACACAATAAGTGTTTTTGTCCTGCCATACTTTTGTAATTCTCCTATAAACTGATCTAATTCATCCGTGCTTGGAAATAATACTTCAAGCAGCATTGAATAATCACCTGTTACACAATTACATTCTACAACATTTTTGCAACTGTTTATATATGGATAAAAATCTTTTTTGTCGATTGGTGACACCTCAAGATTAATAAATGCTTTTATATGATACCCTAACTTGATTGGATTGATTCTTGCATGAAACCCCTCTATATATCCGTTCTGAACAAGTGTATCTATTCGTGCCGAAACAGCCGGAGAGGAAAGATATACTTTCTGTGCAATCTCTTTCAAAGACATTCTTGCATTTTCCTGAAGCATTGTTATTATCATTTTATCTATGTTGTCTAATTCATCGTTTTTCATTTTTTCTCCAATCCTATATCGTATTAACCCTTAAATCCTAATATTTTTTGCTTAATAAAATTAAGTTTTTTATTTTTCTACTTATTATAATAGCACATTTCCCGTTAATTATGTTAATTTATTTCAACTTAACTTTTCCCCCTTGACCTTAATTCCTTTTAATAGTATCATCACAACTGTTGATGTTGAGACAATCGAAGGAAACTTTCCTTGATTTTCTTATATATTTTAATTTAATATTTTTTAACGCCCAAAAGAAATCAGGACAAATACTTATGTGTTTCCTGATTTTTTTATTTGCTTTTTACTTATTTATCCTTAATCTTTATCCGTTAATTTTTTAGTTTTTCAAAAAAACACCCTGTTTCTACAAAAAATGATATTTTTTAAATTTTTGTTCACATTTAATTAACAAAAATAACATTGCAAGTTCACATTCCCTTGTTATTATAACATCATCAAATGAAACGAAATCATTTGATAGTGCTTAAATTTTTTTCATACCTTCTCCTTAAGAATCGTCACTCCAGGCGATTCTTATTTTTTTATCTAAATTACGATAACATTTTATCCCCCCCAATTTTCCATAATGTGTTATACTTTTTTATGTGTGGTTGCGAATTTATTTGCAATACACTATATTGCATATGGTTTGTGCAAAGCACCTTTGCACCACCATGATTCCATTTTAAAAGAACTTAATGTAATTTAAAATAACGGAGGTAACAATGAAAGATAAATTTTTAAAAGCTGCCGCCATCACCCCTGACATAAGAGTCGGTGATACGGATTTTAATACAGAAAACATTATAAAAGCAATGATTGAAGCTCATAAACTTGATGTAAAACTTGCCGTTTTCCCTGAGCTTGTAATATCAGGTTATACCTGTAATGACCTTTTCTTACAGGATATTCTTCTCAAAGGCTCGCTTGACGGTCTGAAAAAGATAATCAAGGCATCTGAAAATCTTGATATGGTAACAATAGTCGGACTGCCATTTCTTAATAATTTTAAACTTTACAATGTCGCCGCTGTAGTATTTAACGGCACACTGCTCGGACTCGTTCCAAAACAACATATTCCGAATTATTCAGAATTTTACGAAGCAAGGCATTTTGCAGTCGGACCTAAAGAAGTTTCTTATATAGATATACCTGAACTTGGTTATGAATTAGAAGATTCCGGCTCATTTGTCTCATTTGGTGCAAATCTGCTGTTCAAAGCAAAAAATCTCCCGGAACTTGTCATAGGCATAGATATATGCGAGGATTTATGGATGCCGGTTCCGCCATCATGTTATCATGCCATGGCATCAGCGACCGTTATCGCAAATCTTTCAGCAAGCGATGAAACAACAGGCAAAGACCTTTACAGGCGTGAACTCGTAAAAAACCAGTCAGCACGACTTATTAGCGGCTACATCTATGCAGATGCCGGTGAGGGCGAATCCTCAACAGACCTCGTCTTTGCAGGACACAATCTTATAGCCGAAAACGGAAGTATTCTCTCTGAAACAAAACGCTTTGAAAACGGTATGACAATAAGCGAGATTGATCTTGGCAGACTTGTTAGCGAACGCAGGAGAATGTCCACTTTTACCATCAATGATCCTGAAACAAACGGATATGAGGTAGCTGAATTTGAATTTAAAAACATTTGCGACACAACTCTCACCCGTCACTTTGAGAAAACACCATTTGTACCTAATGATAAAAATGACCGTGACCGCCGATGCGACGAAATACTTAATATTCAGGCAAAAGGATTAAAAAAGCGACTTGAACACACACATTGTAAATCAGCCGTAATCGGTATTTCAGGCGGACTTGACTCAACACTTGCACTCTTAGTTACAGCAAAAGCCTTTGATATGCTCGGCCTTGACAGAAGCGGCATCTGTGCAGTAACAATGCCATGTTTTGGAACAACCGACCGAACTTACCAGAATGCGTGCATCCTTACCGAAAAAATCGGTGCAACACTAAAAGAAGTACCTATTCATGAAGCAGTTAATCTTCATTTCAGGGATATAGGGCATGACAGTTCAATCCATGATGTAACTTACGAAAACTCTCAGGCAAGACAGCGTACCCTTATCCTTATGAACCTTGCCAATGAGCTAAACGGAATGGTAATAGGAACAGGTGATATGTCAGAGCTTGCACTCGGATGGGCAACCTACAACGGTGACCATATGTCAATGTACGGTGTCAACTGCTCCGTACCAAAAACACTTGTAAGATACCTTGTCTTGTATTATGCCGAAACAACACCTGACAAACAGCTTCACGATGTACTTATGGATGTACTCGACACTCCTGTAAGCCCTGAACTTCTTCCGCCTGACAAAGACGGAAAAATCGCACAGAAAACAGAAGACCTTGTCGGTCCATATGAATTGCACGATTTCTTCTTATATTATATTATGCGATTTGGCTACACTCCGTCAAAGATATACCGCCTTGCAAAATACACATTTGACGGTGACTACGACAAAGAAACCATATATAAATGGCTCAGAACATTTTACTGGCGTTTCTTTGCACAGCAGTTCAAACGCTCATGCCTGCCTGACGGGCCAAAAGTCGGAAGTGTTGCACTCTCTCCGCGAGGTGACTGGCGTATGCCTAGTGATGCATCAGTCAATATGTGGATAAAGGATATAGAAACACTTGAAAAAGAGTTATAACTGACTTGGAAAAGGTAATTATTAAAACATTTCTTTACCAATATACCCCCCGTGTAATGTAAAAAAATATACTTTACATTACACGGGGGGTATTTTAATTGGATTTTACTTTGAACATTCCTTTAAATACTTTGCTGCCGCATCCTCACTTAAACTAAACTTTTTTATAATCTGTTTTTTTATTTCACTTTCAGACATATTCAAATCTTTTAATATTCCGATTGCTCCAATAATTCCTTCGCTTCTTCCATTTTCTTCGCCAAGTAATATTCCCTCACTAATGCCACGATTATACATCTTCTTCGCTTCTGTCTCTATTACTTTTCCTCCCATAATTCCTTCAACTCCTTTCCTTATTCTCTCATACTTCCTTGCTATATTATCAACTACTTTTTTTGACAGCTCTACTATTATCCTGTTTTCAAGTTCGGTCATTTTACCCTGATGTGTCAGTTCTTCCATTTTAACACATATTTCCTTAAATTCATCTACAAGCCCCTGTAATAATTTTTCATCCTCATTATACTTCGGAAAGTTTGCTTCATGCGTAAATATATAAATATGAACAATACCACCGATTTAATAGAGGTGGAGTATCCCACCTACTCCACCTCTATCGTCTTCCCAAGCGAAAATGAATAAATAATCTTTTCGTTCACCTTTTTACCGGTTACACTCTCTATCGCTCTCGCATAGTAATCAAGCTGTGTTTTATACCTTTCTACCAGTTTTTCTTCCTGTCCTTTCATGACAAAATCTGTCTTGTAATCAACAAGTATTATATCCTCGCCCTCATAGAAAAATGCATCAATAATTCCCTGAATCATTATAAGCTCATCACTGTCACTATTGTCAGGATATACTTCATTTGCGGGTATTCCTATCATAAACGGCTGCTCTCTTTTAAGTTCCCCTGTTTCTGCTGCCGCCCTCATCCTGCCGCATAATCTGCTCTTTGCAAACCACTCAAATTTCTTTACATTCAACGCTTTTGCATCTTCTTCGGTCATATAACCGCCCTGCACAAGTTCTTCAATAAACAGTGCAAAGTCAAAATCTTTGTCAAGTCTTTCATACGGAATATGTTCCATAACAAGATGATAGAGTGTTCCCCTTGCGGCACCCGTCTTTACTTCCTCTTTTTTCATAAAGTCAGGCCGTGGTATATCTGCATATTTGCTTTCTGCTACATTCTCATTATTTTTACCGTCTAATGAACACTCCTCATGCAAGCCGTCAAAAAGCGAAATTTCCTCCTCTCTTACCGGATTTTCCTCAACATCTCCAGCATTAAACTCGTCAAGTTTTTCCATCGCTATTCTTTTAAGTTCAGATACAGACACTTTAACAGGTATTCCAAGTTCATTTTCATATTTATACGAAAATTCCAAGTTCTGTGCTATATAATCTTTCATTTCTTTATCATAAACTTTTGACGCATCCCAGTTTATAAGTTCTTTTTCTTTTTGTTTTGCTATCTCATGGTTTTCCTTTGATACGCTTACAATATTATTGACTGATACCACCTCAAGGTCAAAAAGTTCATCATTTGTTCCATACACTTTTTCAGATTCCAGCTCTTCTATGCACTCCTTAAAAACAGGTCTGTCAGCTATCGCAGCCATTATCATGTCTATGTGCTTTGTAAGTGACAAAAGTCCCGAAAATTCAAGGTTTTGCCCTTTTTCTTTCCATGTCGTTATCTTCTTTTTTCCCTCTCCTCTTGCTCCCATGTTTCCCTGCAGAATATTTGCAGACACTCCGGTTAAAAACAGTTTTTCTTCGGCTCTTGTCATCGCAACATAAAGCATTCTTACTTCCTCGGCAAGTGCATTAACTTTTATCCTGCTTCTGAGGAAATTATTGAACAGACTTTTTTCGGTGTACATAAGTTTAAGATTTACATAATCAGTTCCGACACCATAGTCCGAATTTATTATAACCTTGTCGTTTGCCTCCATGAGATTTACACTTTTTCCAAGTCCTGACACAAATACAACCGGAAACTGAAGTCCCTTGCTTTTGTGCATTGTCATTATCCTTACTGCGTTCATGCTCTCATTGTTTACCGATGCTTCTCCAATATCAAGCGCCGCCTTTTTTATATTCTCGACAAAATGTGTAAACTTAAATATTCCATGCTGCCCGTTTGCTGCATAATCCCTCGCCTGTCCCAGTAAAATATCGAGATTTGCCGCCCTCTTTTCGCCCGCCGGCATTGCCGACATAATATCATAAAAATCAGTTTCATCATAAATTGTCTGTATTATCTTATCGACCGGAAGTTCTTTTGCCAATTCACGATAATAATTTAATTTATCCATAAAATCTTCCAGTCTGTCTGCCAGCTCATCTGCTTCTTTTTCATCAAGAACTATATTTGTCATATACTTTTCTGTGCCGTCTTCTTTTCTCACTGTCTTTACAAAAAGGCTCATTGCATCCCAATAATCAAGAGTCCTCGGCATTACGGCTATCGCCGCAAGTTCATCATCACTAAGTCCCACAAAGACCGAGCGAAGCACTGACACAAGCGGTATATCCTGTCTCGGATTGTCTATTATCCTGAGCAGATTTGTCATTGTGAGAATTTCTATCGACTCATAAAATCCTGCTTTCGTGCCTGCCGACACTGGTATTCCCATATCAGACAATGTTTCAAGAAACGGCTCTGTCCAACCCTGAACGCTCCTTAAAAGTATTACAATATCGCTGTATGTAACCCTGTGATAACCCTGTTTTCCCCATACATAAAGAGGATTTTCACCCTGCACCATCTCAATTATCTTATTTCCGATTGCTGCGGCCTCAAGCTCTTTGTCCATCATTCCATCGTCATTATCTGCTTTTTTGTCAATAAGAATAATTGACGCTTTTTCTGCCGTTTTTTTGTCTGTCTCCTCGTAAACCCGCCCCGGCACAAGTCTTGCCGCTTCGTCATACTCAACACCGCCAAGACACGGCTTCATTATCTTCTCAAAGACAGCATTTGAACTTTCAAGCACACAAGCCCTGCTTCTGAAATTCTGCTTTAAATCAATTCTATGCTCCTTTGTTCCACCCTCAAGACTGTAGCTGTTATATTTGTTCATAAACAATTCCGGTCTTGCCAGCCTGAAACCGTAAATACTCTGCTTTACATCACCTACCATAAACATATAAGGAGCTGTTGCAGGCTCTCCCGAAATGCTGGTAAGTATAAGCTCCTGAACATAATTGCTGTCCTGATACTCATCCGTCATTATCTCCTGATAATACTCCCTGAGTTCTTCTGCCACCTTGCTCGGAACTACCTCACCTTCCTTATTTTCACTCGTCAGTATTGCAAGGGCAAAATGCTCCATATCATTAAAATCAATAACCCCGTCCTCTCTTTTTCGCTTTGCAAACGCATGGATAAAATCAATCGTCAGCTTAACAAGTTCCTCCACGGCAGGTGCCATCTCATTTAATTCCTGTATCTGCTGCTCCAAAGTTTTATTGAAAAATTTCTCCTGAAGTTTTATCATTCCTCCCTGACTTGAAAAATAAGCGTCCCTGAACGCACTTGCCATGTCCTTTTTCTCTGCATCGACATTGTCTTTCTTTGTAATTCTGCCCTTATCCATCCTTGAAACTTTTCCAAATGCCGCCGACAATTCTTCAAAATTCTCCGCCTTGCATATATCATCAAACTGCCTTATGTCATCCTCAAAAGCTGCTCTGTATTTTGCCGGACCGTCAGGCTCATCACATATTTTTATTGCTTTTTCGGCAAGTAATTTGTATGAATTTACAAGCTCCTTAACATAACTTACAAGCTCGCCTATCCATTTAGTCTTTTCGAGTGACTGCACATTCTCACATTTATATATGTCCGTAATCGAATTGAGCCACTTTTCAGGCCACGGGTAACTCATGGCTTTTCCATATAATTCAAGCACAATCGACTCAATCTTGCTGTCATCACGGCCGTGAGCAAACATTTCTGAAAATAGATGAAACGCTGAATTTTCATTATCTTTTTCCGTTTCATAACGCTGTTCGATAAGCTCAGCAAGAATTTCACTCTGAGCAATCTTCATATCATTCTCATTTGCAACCTTAAAAGCAGGGTCAATATCTATCACATGAAAATAATTTCTTATGACATACTGACAAAAACTGTGCATTGTCGTAATCTGTGCATTATGAAGAAGCGAAGCCTGTCTTTGGAGATGTTCATTGTCAGGTTCTTCAAGAAGCCTGCTCTCTATAGCTTCACCCACTCTTGTTTTCATCTCTACTGCCGCCGCATTTGTAAAGGTAACCACCAGCAATCTATCAATATCCACATTGTTTTTTTCATCAGTTATCATTTTTATAATTCGCTCAACTAACACCGCAGTCTTGCCCGAACCAGCCGCCGCTGAAACTAAAAGATTGCAATTTCTCGCATCAATAACTCTCTGCTGGTCATCCGTCCATCTTGTATCGCCCATATCATTCCTCCTCCGACAGTTCCCCATGAATAATTCTCATAACATCATCATCCGACAATTTTTCAAACACCCTATAATCATTGCCATAAAGCCTGCTGTCAAATCTGCACACGCTCCTGAACGCACAATACATACAGGCTGATTTTGGCTGTGACTCATTTGTCTTATACGGATTTACAAGTGTTTTTCCGTCAAGTATCTCCTCTGACATATCCACAACTTTTTTCTCCGTAAATTTAATAAGCTCATTAAGACAATCTGTATTTGTGACACCTGAGCTTTTCTTAAGCTGACCTTTTTTCCCGGTTTCAATATTGCTTACGGAAGACACATAATCAGGCTGGTACACGCCGTTGTTCTGCTCAAGATTTCTGTCACTTCCCTCAAGCATAGGAAAATCTCCGTTTACAAGCCCGTTCATCGCAAGCGATTCCAAAGTTTTCTGCTCAAAATTTTCAGGCGTAACCTTTTCATTTAAGATAGGGTCTTTTATCCTGTAATAGAGCATACCCGCAGGCACAACTATCTTTTCAGCCTTAGATTTCTTATCAATGCTCGCCTTAAGATAAATGACAAGCTGCATCTGAAGTCCGTAATAAAGTTCACTGAGCGACAATTCCTTGTTTCCTGTCTTATAATCGACAACCCTCACATAGTCCTTTGAACCGTCCGAAAATCCGTCGAGTCTGTCAATCTTTCCCACAAGTTTTATAAGTTCCTCATCTGTTTCTTTGGCTTTTCCTACAGTCTCAAAAATCAGCTCACTCTCAATAGTGTCAAAACTTCCCTGACCCATCTGTTTTGAAATCGCCCATATCGTCTTATTAACAACATTGTGAATACGCTTTATCATATACTGATTTCTGCTCGTATCTCTCATAATACCGTCCTTACAAAGACTTACCGCTTTCTCCACACATTCGCCTGCTATCTTTTCCTGCTCTTTTTTATCAACATCCTGCCATCTCCTGTTTCCTGCAAGAAGTATCTTAGTGTACATATCAAGTGCATCATGAACAATATTTCCTATATCATAGGCTTCAATGGTGTGTTCCTGTCTCTCCTGAAGTTTAAGTCCATATTGCATAAAATACGAAAATGCACAAGCCGCATATCTCTCAAGCTGTGATGTACTTCCTCTGAGATTTTCAGGATAAAGGCTCTTTGCGATTTTTTTGGAAATACTGCTCTTGTTTTCCTTAAAGAAAGCCGCTGTCAATATGTTATCAAGCGTTTTTTTATTCTCCTCTGAGTCAAAATAACAATTATATATCTCCTGCCATTTTTTATCAGAAAAATCTCCATTTCTAAGACCTGCGATAAGATATTTCTTTCCCTCATCATCAGACCAAGCATTTTCTTCGCTCTGTTTTCGCTCCTCAAATTTGACACTTACTGACGGAAAAATCTTATTTATCCTCGAAATAATATACGACGGCTCGTTTACACTTCCGTCCCTCTCGCTGTCGCAATATGTTATATATAGGTGTTTTGATGGCTTTGTCAGGTTTAAATAAAGATAAAACTGCTCCGTATATACCTGCTGCCTTGCCGTCGGTGCAAGTTCAAATTCATTTTCCGCAAGAAAATTTCTCTCCGACTCCGAAATAATACCGCCGCTTCCATTACCCTTTGGAATATTTGAAGAGTTAGCACCCACAAGAAACAAGTATTTTATATTTGAAATCCTTGTTCTCGACATATCACCAGCCATAACCTGGTCTATCCCCGGCGGAATTACTCCTATCCTTGCCTCCGAAAAACCAACATCAAGAATATCCTTAAATTCCTTTAGCGACATTTCCTCATCACCCATCAGCGAGACAAGTTTTTCAAATACTTCTATCACCATGCCGTAAAGCTGTCTGTACTCACTCGCCATATCAAAATTTTCATTTTCTTCGTATTCGTCAGCAAATTCCATCAGCTTCTCATAAAAATGCTGTCTCTCAAAAAACTCAAACAATGATGCCGCATATTCTCTGACCGTATGCTTTCCTTTTGCCGTTTTTTCATAAAGCTCTGACAGATTTTCCAGAACACCAAGCCTGACATTCTCGACAACTCCGTTTGCAAAATCTTTTGACTCGTCAGTCATCCTTCTGTAGGCATATGCCGTGTTCCATTCCCTGTTCCACGATTTAAAACCTCTGATTCCCGTAGCCAGAAGATAATTATCAAGAATATCATTCTGACTGTCACTCGTCCACGAAAGACAGCTTTTCAGATAGTCCATCACATCCTCATAAGCAAAATCTTTTATTATTATCTGCAAAAGTGCATCTATGGCACGCACCGGCACACTCGACTGAACACCTCTTTTCTGGTCGACAAAGCAGGCAATCCCAGCCTTTTTCATTGAGTGTTCGATAATGCTTCCGTATGTTTCAAGACTTCCTGCAACAATGGCAATATCCCTGTAACGACAGCCGCCGACAAGCAGTCCTTTTATTTTCTGAACTACAAAATCAACCTCGTCCTCGGCATATTTAAGCACATGGCAGCTTATATCAGAAACCTCATTTTTCTTATTGTATCTCTTATACGGATACCTGAACAGATTGCGTTCAAGCCATTCAAGTTCCTCCGACTCACCAAATCTTGTCTGACTTATCTCTTTTCCCGTCCATATGTCATCCAAAACCTCAACACCTGTCTCACTCGCAATCTGCCTTATATTATGAACAGTCTTTCTGCTCATAAAAAATAACTGATAATTTTTTCCTTTATTTATAACCGACTCCCTGTCATCAGCCGTCACCGTCACATAGACCATTTCAGCCGTCTTGATAAGCTCACGCAAAAGCCTGTACTGAAGTGGTGTAAAACCTGTAAAGCCGTCAAGACATATAACAGCCCCCTTAAGAAGTTCTGACTGTGAAATAACATCGGCAAACACACTCAGAAGTTCCTCAGAAGTAATATAGTTCTTTTCAATATATTCCTTAAATGACTTAAAAGCCACAGACATATCTTGCAATTTATATTTAAGAACCGGTTTCTTTTCAGAAGCCTTAATCATCCGTTCTATCTCGTCCTCATCAGCACCATACTGTATAAGCTCAGACATAAACGATTTGATTTCCGAAATATAGCCGTCCTTATTTATATTTCTTCCAAAATATTTAAGCTCGTCCTTCTTCTGTCCGAGCACTTTTTTCAATATCATAATCTTTCCAAGGTCATCAAGCACCGGCAAATTTCCCGCACCTGTCTCCGAAAACACTCTGAATGCAAGCCTTACAAAACTCTGCACATCAATATTCATAATGCCGTGCCCCGGACTTATCTTTATCATATCTTTCTGTGTCTGCATGGTAAACTGCTCAGGCACTATCATAATATAATCCTTTTTAGGATTGTTCACAGCCTCCTCCATAATCTTATGCTGTAAAAAATAAGTCTTACCTCTGCCCGAACCGCCAAAAATAAACTGAACTGCCATCCCGTTATCCTTTCTCCTGTATAAACATTAATATATCACAAATTTGCGTGGCAAGATAACTCGTACTCTTGCATTAAATTTATAAATGACATAAATCATAAAATTCAACTATATTACACATTTGAGTTTTTTAATAGTCATTAAATAAATTATCCAAAACAAATAAAAAATCTTATATCTAAGTATAACATAAAATACAAGTCAACAGACTTACATTTACAAAAAACTATATCAGTTCAGTAAATAATAAAAAAATTGTATGTCTGCTATAACAGGAATTTGCGATACTCTCATAAAAACAAACAAAATGTGCGGATATAGAAATTATTGTTCTATCCGCACATTTCTTACAATCCTATAAGTTTCACAAATTCCGTCCCCAAATATTTTCAAATTCCCTACAATCTCTGCTCATCAAGTACCGCTTTTACCGCATCCAAAATAAGCTTTTCCGTGTACATGGAATTTTTTGATAAAACAACTTCATCAATCGACACCCCAGCCGAAAGCTGTTTTGACACATCTTTAACTGCCGATTTCATCAGCGGATACATAGTCTCAACAGACTCATCTAAATTTTTGACTTTAACAGATTTAACCTGTTCTTCATCAAGGGCAACTTCGAGATTTATTGTTTTTTCCCCTATTACAAACTGGCTCTCATAAATTCCCGCTCTATATATTGCATCATTTTTATATGTACTGCTTTCGTTGTTTATGGTACTCTGTGTACTTTCACTTTTAGGCGAATTCTGTCTGCCAAACATAAAAAACAAAACTATCAGCAGCAAAACACCTATTCCAACAAACACAGCCGTATATACAACTTCTTTCATACGCAAAACCACAATTTTTGTTTTCGACATAGCAACCCCCATAAATTAAATCTTATTACTAAATATATATGCGTTATGAAAGAAGTTTATTACTCCCTACCTCAATGTCTTTTTAGCAACTGCCTTAGACCATGTACTGTAATATTTCTTTTTGCCAATATTACGATATGTTCTAACCTGTATATAATAAGTTTTGCGACGCTTTAATTTTTTTATAGTTGCAGATGTTCTGGTATTTCTTGTCAATGTTATCGTCTTTGAACCTTTCATGTTTTTCTTCAAAGAATATCTTATCTGATAACCGTTTGTTTTAACTTTCTGTGCTTTTACCTTTACAACAAGTTTCTTAGAACCCGCTTTTACCTTTGCTATTTTTGTTCCTTTAGGATTTTTAGACGATGTTTTTGTCGGTTTCTTTGTCGGTTTCTTTGTCGCAGCCGCATCATCATCCGGTGCTGTCGTTGGGTTTGCACTAGCTGTAACAGATGGTGTTCTCGTCGGTTTTACTGTTGCTGTTGCTTTTGGTGTAGCCGTCGGTTTTTTCGTTGGCTTTACTGTAGGAGTTGCCGTTGGCTCACTCTTAGCTTTTACAGTAACATAATATGAAGTAGTAAGTCCATTGCAAGTTACCGTAATTTTCTGTATGCCGGTCTTTTTCTTATCATAACCACTGTAAGTAACATCCGCATTATTTACCATCAGCTCTTCACCGTTTTTCAATACATAATATACTTTATTTCCGGTAGTGTCGAGTTCCTGTCCCTGTTCAAAAGACTTATTTGCTGCAACACAGCCAAGCCCAACTGCTAATACCACCTTTATCTTGTATTTTGCAGTCAATCCAAGATATGTAACCGTTACTTCCTGTTCACCCACTTTATTTAAGTTGCTAAGGTCATATCCTGTACAAGTGGCAAGCGAAGTTCCGTTTTCAACTAACTGCTTAGTTCCGTCCGACTTAGTAACATATAATTTAAAGTTTGGTTTGAACTGAGTCCCATATGGATAAACCGGTGTCTCGTCAGTCTCAACACTGATTTCTTTTGCATCTACTACATTAATATCATACTGTGCCGTTAAATCCTTATAAGAAACCGTAACGGTCTGCTTACCCTCCTTGTTCATATCATAACCGCTGCAGGTAACATATGTATTTTCAGCGTTTGTATCTTTTATAAGAACTTCTTTACCGTCTTTTGCTACAACATATAATTTAAAATCAGTTTTTAATTTACTTCCTATAAGATATGTTGTATTTTCGCTTGGCACAACCTTGATATGATCCATTTCGAGCACTTCAATATCATATGTTGTTTCAAGCCCCATATATCTGACCGTAACAGTCTGTTTACCCGGTTTACTCAAGTCATATCCGCTATATGCCGCATTCTCTTTAACTCCATACCAGGTCTTTTTATTATTTTCAACTGTAAGTTCTATTTCGCTGTTCTTTTCAAGATTTTGACCCACAAAATACTGTGTCCTCGGATTGACAACTTTTATACCGGTTACCTCTTCTGCGTCATCAAATATCTGTCTTTGGTAATGAGAAACTCCGAACAATTCTGCCTGTATCCCAAAATATGTATAATACGGTGCTTTTCCGGAAATATTTCTACTATCGCCTTTACCATAATAAACATTCGGACTATCCCATGTCAGGTCCATAAAATGCCATGAATTATTGTAATATACAACATTCCATTCATGATTGCAATCAAACTTCGACTTATTTTCAGTGCCATCATCTAATGCACCTCCTGTTCCCTCGATACACATACTTGGGATACCTGCTGCACGGAACATAAGCTCGCCAAGTGAGGCATATCCTGAACATACTGCAAGTCCATCTTCAAATGCTCTGTCAATTCCATATTTTTCCCCATACTTATAGGATGTATCAATATCAGTAGTATTTCCACTTGTTGTACCTTGAATAGCCGGATAATTGTACGCTACATTCGTACATATCCAGTCATGGATAATCTTAATTTTCTCGCCATCGTTTTTACAGTCCTTAGTAAGTTCTTTTGCTTTTTCAACAATCTTCTCAAATGACTTGCTGGCAATATTTGTGAATGTTCTTGTCTTAAGATAATTCTCAGGTTTATAATTTGCATTAAAGTCCTCCAAAGCCTTAACTGCGGCTGCACCGTATGGAGAATAGATTGAGATTTTTCCGTTTTCCTTTTCAAGATATATAGGAAAATTATAGCAAAGAGTTGTTTTTTTAGTTGTTTTTAAACCTACTTTAGTCGTCGTCACCAAACTTACACTGACAGTAAGAGTGTTTATAGTTTGAGCAATACTTGAAACATCTTGCGATATGTTACAAGTATTTCCATCAAAATTTCTGGAAGTTAATGGTTTTGCGGTGGATGTTCCTGTTGCTACATTATCTATGTATAAATCCAAATCCGCTTGATAATATGCTTTAGTTGCACCGTCGGCAATCGCTGCTTTGACATTTTTCTCAGCCTCTGTGTCAGTCAGATTAATAGTAAGCTTATTATCCTCAAGCTTGTAATCCCAATAATGACTCAACAGTTCAGACATATCAGATGATTTGATTTCCGTTACATCTGCTTTCATAAAAGCATCTGCTTTTTTAGGAGAAATAGCAGTCATAGAAAGCATCATACTTAAACTTAATATAACCGCAAGTATCTTTCTTTGTGTTTTTTTTGTTTTGTTCATAGGCATTTCCTCTCTTTCAGTTATTTATTGATTAAACCCTTTTTTATGTTCATATTTTCCTTTTCGCCTGAAAGCATCTTTTAATTTTGGCTCTGTCAACGCTATAGTTATTATACTACCCGGCATCATTTTATTGTGACAATATGTGTGAATCGCCCCAAAATGCGGTTAAATCGACCTAAAAACACGCATAAACGACAAAAAAACAGCAGTCTCAATATTTTACATACTGAAACTGCTGCCTTTATATCACTACCCTTAAGATAAACATATCTCCCTTTGTATTAAAAGAACACATTCCGTTATATTTATTCACAACCGAGCATATACTTTTAGTACCGACACCATGTCCCTCTGCCTTCGTGACAGGCATACCATCATTAAATAACACATTCTGACGGCAGGTGTTTGAAATCTGTATAAAAATCCTGTTATCCTTTTCATATCCGTTCACGCTTATCTCCGTTGAAATATTCTGCGTCATAAGAAATTTGCATTCATTTAACGCATTTTCAAGTGCATTTGCAAGAATTATGCACATATCGACAGATGAAATCCTGATATCCCTGCCAAGCACAAACTTAATTTCACAACTGATACCTGATTTTTCAAAACGCTGTGCATATGCTGTCAATATCAAGTTTGCCGTCTCATTCTGACAATAATCAACAACTTTTTGTGCTTCAATCTCCTTGCACACTGAATTAATGTATTCCAATGCCTGTTTATTCTGATTATTTGCTATGCATGAAGCAAGATACTGCATATGATGACGCAGGTCATGTCTGTGTGCAGCCGCTTGTTCCTGACTCTTTCTCAAAAAATCAATCTCCTTAACAGACTGTTTTGCCTGCATCTCAAATGCGTTCTTTTCCTGCTCCAGTCTGTATCTGGTCTTTTCCTGTTTTGTACTCTGTTTGACATAAATAAGGAAAAACAGACATGAAAATGTCGGCATAAATTCAGCAACAATATAACTCCCCTCATACAAAAGCTTCGTATATACAACCGTTGAATAATCGAACAGATAATAAACTATCGGCACTATGGCAAAAGTCCACATCTCTGCTGCCGGACGCATAATCATCTCTCTCACGGATGCAACTACATATTTTAATAATAAAATCAAAAACGGAACAGTTATGATAATCTGCACTATCGGCAGCAACCCATCACTATTTTTAAAGGCAAATGTAAACAAAAGTGCCAGCCACCGCCTGAACTGACAGCACAAATAAGCAGTCAGCACCGAAGATAGACTGCTCAAAAAGCGTTTTGTTATAACCCATAATACTATCACAAGCGGAATATGTGCAAAAATCGGATAAAACTCATGAACAACCCTTTCTCCATAAAAATAATAAACTATTCCTTCTATTATAAGAGCCACTCCAACAGTAAAAACAATTAGATTTCTTTGCTTTTTTTCTTTTCCGATTCCACAAAAAGCAGCCGACAATATACTCCCAAATATACTCACGGCTATGTAATTTATCAGCGTAATCAACTCACTCATACGCTTCCTCCCACATTTGTAAATGATTCATTTTCAAACGCATATTCCAAATATCGTTCTTTTGTCTGAGTATATTTTCCATGTGGTATAGGAATTTTTGCTCCTGATTTCATTATTATATTTTTCTGAGATATGTTTTCTATATATCTCAAATTAGTAAGATACGAGCGATGCGGACGGATAAAACATCCAAATTTTCCCAGCTTTTCCTCAATCTCTGTTATCTTTGCCGTACTTTTTAAACTTGTACCGTCAGCAAGACATATCACAAGTGCCCTGTTTACCACCTCACAATATTCAAGATTTCTTATATCAATCTTATTTATTCCGTTATCACATTTGACAATAAAAAACTCTGCTTTTTCCCTCTCCCACTCAGAATACAACCTATCAATAAGCTTAAAAAAGCTTTCCCGTCTCACCGGCTTTAATTCATAATAAAACGCTCCCACTGTATATGACTGTACCGCAAATTCAGGTGACGAAGTCAGAAAAACAATCCTGACATCCTTATCGGTCTTTCTCAGTTCACGAGCCACCTCTATTCCGTTATCATCATTCATAAGAATATCTAAAAACAACGCATCATAACATCCGCTCTGTTCCATTTTCGTCAAAAGTTCAAGAGGACTTTGAAACACATCGCAGCTAATCTCTCTGTCGTAATCTTTGCAATATTCAGCCAGCAAACTCTTTATTTCGTTTAATACTGATATTTCATCATCACATATTGCTATCTTCATCTGAATCCTCCATTTTATGTTCTCTTGTCTTTGGTATAATTCAAGCAGATATCCACAATCCACTCTGCTATTTTCCCATAACACTACTTGTGTATTCACTTATTTATAGTGTTAAATCAATCTAAAAACAGTCAACCAGACAATAAAGATACCGATTTAATGATAAAACAAAAGACCAAAAATGAAAATACCTAATATATAAATTTTACAAAACTACTGTAACAGTTCAGCCATAAAAAGATAATCAGCAATGCATAAGCCCGCTTAATGAATTGCTGATTATCTTTTTATGGTAGAATAGCCTTTTATCTCAACGCTTCTTTCTTTTATAACAAATTCCTGCTGCCACAATCACAACAGCAACAGCTCCAACAGCCGCTGCAACTGTTTTTTTTACATCTGTCCCATTATTTCCCCTGCCAGCTCCATTATAGCAGGTGTTTATTTTTCCAGCCCTCTGATTATTATCATCGCTTACCTCGTCCTCTAAATCCAAGTCATCATCCGCATTAGTCCCATTTTTCTCTGATAAAGTTCCATTTCCGCATACATATTTACTTTTCTTGTCACCGGAACTATTCCCATTCCTGCCGGATATTTTTGCCGTATTTTTTAAATATTTAGTTATTATCTTCTTCTTTTCATCATAGCTTAATTTCTTAAATTTGATATATTTAACATCCGAATGTTCTACCAGATTATCCCCTGAGCCACCCATTAATACTCCACCGGTACCGGAGCCATCATATACCATCTCATTTTTATTCTTTGTCTGTGCATATATCTTTCCATTCATCCAATAAAACAAAGTATTGTCAGTTATCTTATTTTTCATACCGGTATATTTGTCCCAGATCTTATCATAATCAAATTTAATTTTGCCCTCCTCCACATAAATAGTAAACAAACTCACTTTCTCATTATTCTTCTTTACCACAAAATAATATGTGTAGCCGGTATATTTTTCATCCTCATCGTTAATATCATAAATTATAAAAGGATTACAGATAACAATTTTGTCATTATCCTTTAAATCTCCTACCGCATCATGCAGATCCTTATAAGCTAATGGTACTTTTTGCAAAAAATCATAATCGCTTTCATTTTTATGCTTTTCATAATATTTCATAACTTTATCAACATTCTTTTTAAACAAAACAGGTGCATTTTTCATAACATTTTCCGGAATATACTTTGCATAAATACCATTCTTCACCAATTCAACAGAATATGCCTTTGCCCTCACCGTACTAAATCCACAAACGAAAGCCAAAATCAAAACCAGATTAACAATAATTTTTTTCATAACCATCCGCCTCCCTTATTACCATTTATAAATAATAACGATACAACCATCCAAAATGATGCATAAAATTTTTATTTTAGTTCAAGCAAAAAAAACAGGACTGCTTTGATATAATTTCATAGCAATCCCTCTTCCCACATATATTCGCCTTATACAATCATTTTTTCAAAAACTCTTTTTTGATTCCACCAATTAAATCATTTACTCTCTCACCCCCCGGGTAGAGTAAAGAGTGAGAGAGCCGTTTTATTCCCCGGTACCCAATTATACAACGCTTTGCAAAAACGATGTTTTTAATAAAACAGCATCATTTTTATTATTTTTCAGTATGTTCTGCCACAAACTTGTCTAAACCGTCAGGCTGTTCAGACTCATACCATAAAAGCTTACAGCTTCTTGCTGCTACAGGTGCAACCATTACTGCCAATGCACATATAGCTGTGCCGTACTTTACGACAATATCAGAAAAAGTCTTTTTCATAGTTCATTTTTCTCCTTTCTTTAAAATTTCATCAGGAAACTTTTTTCAACCGTTTTCCAATGTAATTTAACTATACCACAAAAAATGAGTTGTGAACGAAATTAGGACTGAGAGGTCGAAATACAGGACTGAAATGCAAAAAATTGAGTTTTTTGGTCATTTTTTCATAAAAATTTACCTCTCACACCCCAATTTTGACCTCTCAGTCCAATTCTATAGTTATTTATATAAAAATGTTTTATAATGAAATAACAAAATCTGAGTTATACTTTTAACAGAAAAGAGGAACAAATGATTATATCAAAAAAAATAAGTTCATCTATTGCTGAAACATTATCTGCCAATAATATAATCTCCGAGCAGGAAATTCCTATTTATTCTTATTGTCTTGACTATATTATAGAATTGTTTTTCCTGTTTATATTTGCAGTCTTATATGGTGTGTTTTCACACAAACTGCCTGAAACACTTATATTTTTGGCTGTTTTTACACCACTTCGCTCTTTCGGCGGCGGATTTCATGCATCCACTCCAAAACGGTGTGCCATACTTTCACTTATCACCTTTGTATTTGTGCTTTATTCAGGTGCAATATCCTCCGCACTTACATGGCAATGGACTGCTGCCTTTGCAATATCACTGTCTGTAATAGCTGTTTTATCCCCTGTCGGCACCAAAAACAGACCTATGACTCCTGAGCGAAAAAGTTCGCTAAAAAAACGCTGCCTGCTGTTCTGCGTTATCTTAACAATACTTTACATATTTTTTTATTTACACAACCTGCAAAGATTATACGGAACACTTGCCATATGTATGTTGATAAATTTAATAAATATTGTAGCAGGTTATATTTTAGAAAAAAAGACTACAAACATTTGAATTGATGAAAGGATTAAAACTATGCTCTTAAAAATTGGAATATGTGATGATGAACCTGAATATACAACAATACTTGCAGACTACCTCAAAACCTATGATATTGACTCAGAGAAAGATTATTCATTTCAGATAGACAAGTTCACCTCTGCAAAAGAACTTCTTTCTGCTTATACAAAACCTGAGACATATCATATTTTATTTCTTGATGTTGAAATGCCTGAAATCACAGGTATTGAGCTCGCCAAAAAAATCCGTATGCTCGGTGACAAAAATGTCCGTATCGTATTTGTCAGCCATTATCCTGAATATATGCAGGACAGTTTTGATGTCCAGGCTTTTTATTATCTCTCAAAGCCACTCAACTACAACGATTTTTGCATAATAATAAAAAAACTAATCAAATCCATAGAGGACTCTGTTATACACAAGATAATAATTCCTACAAATACACACCAAAAAATCATTGTAAATACGGATGACATTATTTATATAGAAGCAATTAAAACTGAAAAAAATGCCTTGCACTTTATTCTAAAAAATGATGATGTTTATTGCAATGGAACAATCAATGAATGGGAAAATAAACTCGGTAAAACACATTTTTTGACACCATACCGCGGCACACTTGTCAATCTGAACCACATCCATATTGTCGAGAAAACCTCTCTAATCATGACAAATGGAGACACTCTCCCTCTCAGCAGACACTATCAAAAACAGGTTCGCAGTTTCTTTGCCAAAAAGACATTAAATATCTTCAACTGATTTGGTTATTTTAAAATAATTTGTTAAGAAATGAGGTTTTTATGTTTAATTTTATGTTTTTAGCACTTATAGGCATATCCGACATATGTCTTTTAATACTGTATTTTACCGTATTTTATAAAGAACGCAAAAAAGAAATTCCATTTGTATTATATCTGCTTGGATTTATCGTCATAGAATCATTTAGCATTTTTAATCTGCTTAACTTTTTAAATGTATATTCCATAATAAAGATAATATTAAATTCATTTATAAGTATATTATCCACTTTTATACTGTCATTTTATTATACTGCATCACTCTCATCAAGATTTTTCATATCAATAAGCTACCATATTTCTCTTGGTGCAATCGAGGGATTGTCAGTAAATTTTATTTTACCTCATCTTCAGCATATCATACAGACTAACGCTGACTATACTGACATATATGTAAATTTTATTTCTAATATCTTATCCTTTATTTTTATATTAGGACTTAAGATTTTATTTAACCGCAAATCCGTATCGCAAAATATGACCTACAACTTCTCTGTTTTTGTAACTCCGGTCATATCATTTATATTGTACATCACAACACCTATTTCACAGGTTCTCGATAAGTCAAATCAATACAGATTGCTGATATTTTATTTTATGCTTATCATACTAAATATTGTTAATTATTTTCTATTAAACAATATAGTACAGGTAATATTTTTGAAAGAACACGAAAAAGTTATAACAAAACAGCTTTTTTTTCAGACTGAAAAATATAATCAGCTTTCTTCTGCCTACAAAGCAACAAGAAGCGTTGTTCACGACACAAAAAAGCACCTTTTCTATATAAAAGACTGCATAAAAAACAACACACTCGACAACATTGATAATTACATTGATACATCTGTAGCTGATATCGAGAACTCATATAGCCGCATAAATACCGGAAATCTTGTTATTGACGCATTTATTAGCAATTACATTAACATGGCAAAAGCCGAGGGCATACAACTTAACACAAATATTAAAATTAACGCAAAAACAATTCCCGTAAAGGATTATGACCTTTGTATAATTATTGGAAATCTTATGGATAACAGTTTTAATGCCGTAAGAAAAATAACGAATGCAAACTCAAGGCATATCAATATAGATCTATATACAGATGACTTTCAGTTTGTCGTTCATGTCAAAAACACCCGCGTTGCCGTAGATGCCGAAAAAGAGAAAAAAATCGACCCAAATGAATATTACCACGGCTATGGAATTACCAATATCATAAACACTTCGGATAAGTACAAGGGTGTTTATAGTTGTTATACCGAATCTGAGATTTTTGAAACAATAATAATCTATCCTATAATTACTGATACTGAACTTAGACGCAAGTTAAATATACCTGAGAATTTTTAAAACACGAAAGTCTGTTTTTTGTCTGCATAAGTAACACCTTTCCCCACTGCCTAATACTCTATGCACTAGAGTCGTGGGAATGTTTATCTGCATTCATACTTTGTAAAATTCATGAATTTTACAAAGTTTTTCATAGACTTTCGTGTTTTATTTTAAATTTTATTCAATAATTTTCTTTACCAAAAATTACTGGAGTACCATGCGTACTGCACCGTACATTCCAGCATCATTTCCAAGCTCCGCAAGTCTGAACTCTGTATTTTTAAGTGCAAACATTACATTCTTCTTATACTGCTCTTTAACAATGTCGATAACTACAGGACCATTCTTAGAAAGTCCTCCACCGATTACAAATGCCTGTGTGTCAACTACTGAAGCTACATTTCCGAGTCCCATTCCAAGATATATAGCAAACTCATTTACTGCTTCTGCTGCAAGCTCGTCTCCTGCCTTATAAGCGTCAAAAACCTCTTTGCCACCTATTTCATCGGCAGCAAATTTTCTAAGCTCTGACGGCTTGTCAGACGCTTCAAGACGCTCTTTAGCCATTCTTATAACACCTGTTGCCGAACTGTACTGTTCAAGACAACCCTTACATCCGCATCCGCAGGTAAGAGTTTCTTTAGGATTTACAGTTATATGACCTATCTCACCGGCAGCTCCATTCTCACCGGTAAGGATTTTGCCATCCATAATAATTCCACCACCTACACCTGTTCCAAGCGTAACCATAACGATATTGTCAAAACCGCGTCCGCCGCCACGCCACTGCTCACCAAGAGCTGCAACATTTGCATCATTACCAACCTTAACTTTCTCAACTCCGGTAAGTTTACTCATCTCATCTGCAACCGAGAAAATCCCCCAGCCGAGATTTGCACACTTAAGAACTCGTCCGTCCTCAGTTATAGGACCCGGAACACCCATGCCAATACCGAGAATATCGTCTGTCTCAATAGATTTCTCTGTATTCTTTTCCTTAATAGACTTCACAATGTCAGGAAGAATATTTTCTCCATTGTTTTCTTTTCTGGTAACAATTTCCCACTTTTCAAGCATATCGCCCTTTTCGTCAAAAAGTCCCATCTTGACCGTAGTTCCACCTATATCAATTCCATAAATATACTTTGTCATATTGTTCCACCTTTCTTTTTATTACAATATTTTCTTAATACAATTTTTTCTAATCACCGTTAGTTATTATGTATATAATTTTTTACTATTTTTATATTACATTTTACTGCTTATTACTCGTAATACTTATATACCAATTTAAATATCAGTACTATTCACACCTTTAATGCAACCGCTAAAAATTATCTGCACCTATTTATAGAGTTGCAACTTATTGACTAAAACATTGTTTCTATATAATTTACAACAGCACTTTAATCTCTTTACAATATTACTTGTATTTTTTATATTTTCATACTCTTGTTATACCACTACTTTAAATTGCAGCTTTATTTATATTTTACTATGATAAAATTTGAAACCGGTTATTATAACTCCTCGACAGCCTCATATCTGATACGAAGTTCAGGCATTTTTTTCATCTCAGTATAATAATTAACTGCCCAGTCATCGCCCTGACTTTCGTCATTTTCACCTGTTGCCGGTGGTGCAAACATCTTCAATGTAAGAACCTGTCCATCTTTTACCTCCGAATCAAAGAACGCAGGCATAAGGTCAACTGTCTTAGTCTCAGGTGCTTTATAGAACCACTTTCCGTTTATCTCCATCATGATATTAAGTTCTTCTTCAAAAGTAATCTCAAAAAATTCCGGATTTCCTTCCATCTTAATATCAATGGCAACACCGTCTGCGTCCTCAGAACCGCCCCAGCGCATCTTTGCAGGGAGTTCCAACTTATCTTTTTCCTCGATAACCGGCTGGAAATAAGGGTCTTTCAAAATTTCCTGATACTGTTTAAGTAACGGCTGTGCTATTCCAACAGATTTATTGTTTGGATCTTCGATTTCAAGACCAAGCCGTCCTCTGTCTCTAAACTGGTACATAGAAAAACCATCAAACCAATCCGCATCATCCGATTTTATTCTTTCAACAAATCTCTTAATTGACTCACCCTGTCGTCTCGGACCTGTCACATCTCCATCCGTGTTAAACTCAGATATAACAAGAGGTTTGCATACATTGTCAGCAACCTTTGTAAGACGCTTTGAAGTCTTTTCAAGCCTTTCCACAAATGTATCAAGCGGTGTCACTGCATAGCTGTCTCCGCCTTTCTCGCAAACATCAAACGGCCAGCCGTAATGAAGTGCAAGATAACAGTCATTTGACCAGTAATCCGCCACTTTGTATGCCTCCGTGAACTCCTTCTCGTACTGGATAGGTGCATCATCATCAAGACTTGTAACTGAACCTCCACAATACACAATAGATACATTTGGAGCTTCCTCCTTGACAATCTTTGCAAATCTTACAAAAAAATCACCAATATCCTGATATGAAAATCTCTGATTGTGTGCAAACCAGTCACCTGTGCACTCATGGTTTATACGAAGTCTCATTCTTCCAAAAGTTCTAAGTTCCTTTGCAATCTGCCTGAGATATTCATCCTCCAAAGAACAGTCAATCGTAAGTGTCAGTGCAACATCCTGTCCGTGCTTCCTTATATCACGCATAAAAGTAAACGGCTCACCATCCATACTGCCGCCAATGCCACCAAGGTAAGGGAAATAATCGTCATACGGATAATCCCACTGAAAATGAATTTCCATATCCTTGCAAGCCTCACTTATCCTCTGAGGCCATTCCTTATCCTTAGGATAATAGGTGTACATAATCCCAATATTTCTGTGAGGTCTGCCGAGCACATTCAATATGTAATCCTGATTTACATATTCGGCTCGCTCACTACCATCCCCTAAGTCAAGACCGCACTTAGCAGGATTTAAAGTAATTCTCTTTAAACTCTCCATAAACTTCCTCATTTCTTTTTATTCTCTGATATTTATTATATGACATTCCCATATGTTGAAGCATATGGCTTTGCTAGGGCTATATCTATCACTATTTCTATATATATTTTATCGCCCATCAATCAGATTTAATAAAAACTTCCACATAAACATACTCATTATAACATACCTAAAACACATTCTGCCACTAAAATATCAGTTTTTGGTTGTTGTCTTTAAGTGTAACAGCTTTTAGTTGTTTTTTTATCATATTTCAACTTTTAGATTTTGTTTTTATATTATAACTGCCTTTTATTTTTATCTTTATATTATAACTGCCTTTTATTTTTATCTTTATATTATAACCGCCTTTTATTTTTATCTTTATATTATAACTGCCTTTTATTTTTGTCTTTATATAATAATTACTTTACCTTGTTGCTTTTAAACAATGAAAACTTTTTACTTTTGTCCATATATAATAACAGCCTTATTTCAAGTTTTACACCGGACTTATAAAAATCCCCAGATTAAGCGGATGATATGTCAACAATACAAAGACAAAAAGCTGTGCCAGATTAACAATCAACACTGTTTTTCCACAATTTTGTGTCTGTTTTTTATATGAATATATCAACACATGATATTGCACTGCAAACGCAATTAAGACAGCAACAAAAAATGTACTTATATCTACCCATGCAATTTCAAAGCCGAGTATTCCCTTATATCCGTAAAACAAAAACGGTATGCTCCATGTACCGAATATATTTCCAAACAGTCCTGTATATCCTATCTGATGCAGCTCATTATTTTTATCTTGCCTGTCATTTACTATTTCCGCATTGTAACCATATATATCCCTATTTATCTTGATATTATTACTTCTGTTTTTTTCCTTATATTTTTTACTTTGCATAAATTCCTGTCTTTTAATATACAGATTGCCAAGCATAATATAAATAAGCATAGGTACAAACAACAGCTTCATATGTTCCCATGTTGACTCATTAACAGGTACAAACAATCCAACAAACCACATTTGACCCGACCAATCATACACAAAATGAAACAGCGTTCCCAATATCCCAACAACAAAAAATCCTATTACAACATATTTTTTGTAGAACTCTTTTATACTTTCAAACTCATTTATATCCTTATTATTTTTCTTCTTTTTTATATCCCCAATTTCATTTATATTTTTATATTTCTTTACTTTCTCACTGTTTTTTATATTTTTAAACTCATTTGTATTTTTCTTGTTATTCATGTTTTCAAACTTATTTGTATTTTTCTTCTCTTTTATGTTTTCACTTTCCTTAATATTTTCCTTGTCCTCTTTTTCTTTTCCTGTTATCTTTTTTTCTGCCATAGAATTTTTATTGGAACTAATACTCAAATTACTTTTTTTATTATCCATCAACATACAATTTGTCTCCAAACTTTTTAAACTTTTAAATCATATTTCCAGCTTCCAACAGATAAGTTAAGCTCTTAACAGCTTTTAATATGTATTTTATTATTTATAAGTTGTTTACTAGAATAACTTTTATAAAATCTCCAACAAAGTTTCTAATAAATATTGTATGTAGTAATTGTTATTATATGTAATGTGATTTCTTTACACACTGGAAAGAAGTCTTTGTTATAAAGCTTCTTTTTTTTAATATTTATCTCTAAAAATCTTTAACAAAATATATAAGCTTAGTACATTATGTACGGCAACATATTAGATCGATAAAAAAAGGACTTACTACGAAATCGTAATAAGTCCTTTTTTACTTTTATTATTTCAATGAGACACGGGGGATTCGAACCCCCGACAACTTGATTAAAAGTCAAGTGCTCTACCACCTGAGCTAGTATCCCATCTAAAATATGAGGTTTTTACCTCAATGCCCAGAGCCGGAATCGAACCAGCGACACGAGGATTTTCAGTCCTCTGCTCTACCAACTGAGCTATCTGGGCATATAGATAAATAATTATCTAAGTAGCGGGAACAGGATTTGAACCTGTGACCTTCGGGTTATGAGCCCGACGAGCTTCCTAGCTGCTCCATCCCGCGTCATTAAATCCTTTTGGTAAACTCTGCGGTTTATCAACTTAGGTAAATGGGCGGAGATGGATTCGAACCATCGAAGCATAAAGCAGCAGATTTACAGTCTGTCCCCTTTGGCCACTCGGGAATCCGCCCATAACACAACAAATATTCAATTGTGTAAGCCGATGATCGGACTCGAACCGATAACCTGCTGATTACAAATCAGCTGCTCTGCCAATTGAGCCACATCGGCAAAAAATAAATGGGCCCTACAGGGCTCGAACCTGTGACCCTCTGCTTGTAAGGCAGATGCTCTCCCAGCTGAGCTAAGATCCCAACTTAAACGACCCGGAAGGGATTCGAACCCTCGACCTCCGCCGTGACAGGGCGGCGCTCTAACCAACTGAGCCACCAGGCCATTCTAGTATAGGTAAAACCTGATACCTTCAAAACTGTATATTGAATATTTCGACTTCCTTTCGATTGCAAGAAGAATCCTCGTTCCTTTGGTCAAGCCCTCGACCTATTAGTGACAGTCAGC
>NZ_QUEB01000001.1:459584-460382 GCF_003477845.1 Clostridium sp. AF34-13 | reverse complement strand
AAACTAACAGAAGCTATATACCTTGAAACTGCAAATAAAGACAGAAATATGAGGGAACAAGGTGGACGCCGGCTTAATGTTAGCGGTGTGCTGAGACACTTAGGCGTCTCTAGAAGTTGATATAATACTTGGAAAAACAGGATTCCAAGTAATAGGGAGCAACGAAAAAACAAAATAAAAGATAAGATATGTGATATTTATGATGAATCACACCAAAATTATGGTGCTCCCAAAATAGCAAAGAAACTGAAAGAAGAAGGTGAAACAATAAGTGAAAAGACAGTAGGTAATTATATGCGTGAAATGGGGTTAAAGGCACAATGGATTAAGCCTTATACCATAACAACTATAGATTCAGATTTCAGCGAAGAATATAAAAATATACTTGATGAGCAGTTTAACCCAGATTTTCCAGATGCAGTATGGTGTACAGATATTACATATATTTGGACATATGAGGGATTTGTGTATTTAACAAGTATAATGGACTTATATTCAAGAAAAATAATATCCTGGGTGTTAAGTGATACCCTTGAAACAAAATGGGTTGTAGAAGCTGTCAATAAGGCTAAAAAAGTAAGAAATGTTAGCAAGCCATTAATTCTGCATTCAGATCGTGGCAGACAATATACAGCTAAAAATTATGCAGATGCAACATCAGGAATGACACTAAGTTACTCAAAGAAAGCGTATCCATGGGATAATGCATGTATTGAATCTTTCCATTCATTACTTAAAAGAGAATGGATAAACAGATTTAAGATAACAGACTATAATCATGCATATAAACTTATTTTT
>NZ_QUEB01000001.1:459345-459574 GCF_003477845.1 Clostridium sp. AF34-13 | reverse complement strand
CAGATTTAAGATAACAGACTATAATCATGCATATAAACTTATTTTTGAATATATAGAAGCGTTTTATAATACAGTGAGAATTCACAGTCACTGTGATTATGTATCACCTAATGAGTATGAAAAGAAATACTGGATAAAATTAAGACAAATGGAAATAAATGTGGCATAAAACGGATTATTGAGGTGAAAAGTTCATGTTTAACTTGTACTTTTTCTTGACATAGGACCA